>NCJR01000287.1 GCA_002282555.1 Rhodobacterales bacterium 34-62-10 | reverse complement strand
CGGCGAAATGATCGCCAGCGGTATCCCGAAGGATGTTGTAAAAGATCCGAGGGTTATCGAGGCATATATTGGAGGATCGCATGGTTGAAGCAGCAAAATCGCAGTTTTCCGCCAGCGAAACGATCGGGGCATTGCTGGCACGGAACGCGTCAAGCTACGGGTCGAATATTGCTATTCGCGAAAAAGAGCGTGGAATCTGGAAGGAAACCACCTGGGCAGAGTACGCCGAAGAAGTACTGGCCTGCGCGGCCGGGCTTGAGAAGATCGGCGTAAAGCCCGGCAAGGCTGTGCTCATTCTGGGCGACAACCGTGCGCGGCTCTATGCAGGCATGCTTGCGATTTCGCTGCTCGGTGCCTATGCAATGCCGGCTTATCCTGGCGCAACGATCGAAGAGCTTCAGCATTTCCTGAGCGAGGTCGAAATCGTCGCGGCCATAGCAGAAGATCAAGAGCAAGTGGACAAGGTCCTCGAGCTGCGGAGCGCGAGCGCGAGCGGCATAGCGCATATCATATACGACGAAACGCGCGGGCTCAGCTTCTATGAAGACGACGGCCTGATGTCATGGGATCACCTGATCGAAATCGGCCTGCACAGTCTCAACGAGGATCCGCGCCGCCGCGATGAACTTCTGAACAGAGCGAAGCCCGAGGACCCGGCAATCTTCCTGCATTCGTCGGGCACCACGGGCAAGCCGAAGGGTATCGTACTGAGCCAGAAGAATGTTCTTGCCGCTGTCCGCAATGGCCATGCAGCGGGAGTGTTTGGAGAGGGAGAGGAAATCCTTGCCTATCTCCCGATGGCCTGGGTCGGCGATTATGCCATAACGGTGGCGGCGGCGCTGATGTTCCGGTTCACGGTGAACGTACCGGAGAGGCAGGAAACGGTCGTTCGAGACATGCGGGAAATCGCACCGACCTTCTACCTGGCAGCACCCAGGAGTTGGGACCAGATGTTGACAACAATCCAGGTCGGCATGGAGAACTCAACCCCGTTGAAGAAGTGGCTCTACCACTTCTTCATGGACCGGGCGATTGCCGCCGAGACGCGCAAACTGAACGGCCAAAGTGGTGGTGCGTTGGAACCACTGGGCCGTTTTCTGGGGGAGGCTCTCATTTTCGGTCCGATCAAGGATCAATTCGGCATGAGCCGCCTGAGGAATGCGTTTACCGGTGGCGAGGCGATTGGCGAAGATACCTTCGTGTTCTACCGCGCCCTCGGGATCAAGCTGCGCCAGTTCTACGGCCAGACCGAGCACAGCGCGATCACCGCGATGCAGGCCCCCAACGAGGTGCGCCTGCATACCGTCGGCAAGCCCGTGCCGGGTGTCGAGGCGAAGATTGACGAGAACGGTGAAATCCTCTTGCGCTCGGAAGGTGTGTTCAATGGCTATTTCAACAAACCCGAAGCGACCGCCGAAGCCCTGACGGACGGGTGGCTGCGTACTGGCGATGCCGGCTATCTTGAGGAGAATGGCCAGCTTGTGGTTCTGGGGCGCGTCTCCGAGGTCATGCATACGGCGGGCGGTGAACGCTACGTGCCAAACTATATAGAGAACCGGCTGAAATTCAGTCCGTATATCAAGGATGCGGCCGTTGTCGGAGCGGGGCGGGATGAGCTGACTGCGATGATCTGCGTGGATTTTGAAGCTGTCGGTCATTGGGCCGAGGTGAACGGTGTGCCATATGTGTCCTATTCAGATTTGTCTCAGCGCGACGAAGTCGCGGCGCTAATACGCCCGGCTTTCGAACGGGTAAACAAGGCCGTCACCGAGCCACTGCACCTGAAGCGCTTTGTCTGCCTTCCAAAGGAATTTGACCCGGACGATGGCGAGATCACTCGAACCCGAAAACTGCGTCGCAAGGTCGTAGAGGAACGCTACGCCGATGTTATCGCGGCACTCTATGACGGTTCAACCAAGGTCCATGTGAGCGCCCAGGTGGCTTACGAGACCGGAGAAATGGGGAAGGTCGAAAGAACCCTTCCCATAAGGGAGGTTTAAATGGATTGGGTTTTTTTATCAGAGCTTGCGATCAACGGTGCCCTGACGGGTCTGTTGTATTCACTTTTTGCCATCGGCCTGGTCCTGGTCTACAAGGCATCCTCGGTGCCTAATCTGGCGCAGGGCGGGCTGACAATGGTCGGGGCTTATGTGGTTCTTGCCCTAGCGCGCGATCTGGGAATGCCGTTATGGCTAGCTATTCCGCTTGCTGCGGTCGTCATGTTCGGTCTGGGGTTTGGCATTGAAAGGGTGGCGCTTCGGCGTCTCGCGGGCCGTCCGGTCGTCATGATCCTGATGCTGACACTTGGCCTCGACATCTTCCTGCGGGGCACAACGCTTGCAATCTGGGGTGGGACGTCGCGTTCGATGGAACTCGGTGTCAGCTATGAACCATTGTTTCTGGGCGACATCTTCATCAGCCGCATCCATCTGGTCGGCGCCGGCGTTGCGCTTGCCCTGTTCGTCGCTTTCATGGTGTTCTTTCGAACCCGGACCGGGATCAAATTGCGGGCGATCGCGGATGATTACATGGCATCATGGTCTGTCGGAATTTCGGTCGAGCGCGGTGTCGGGCTGTCCTGGGCCCTCGCTTCTGTGGTGGCTGTGGCGGCAGGTGTCATTTGGGGCGAAATCCAGGGTGTCGATCAGGCACTGTCGCTTCTGCTTCTCAAGGGTCTGACTGTCGCTGTTCTGGGTGGTCTCGACAGCATATTAGGCGCGATCGTTGCTGGTATCATTCTGGGCGTAATCGAAAATGTCGGTGCGGAATTTCTTGATCCGCTTGTCGGAGGCGGCAGCCGCGAACTCATCGTCGCCGCGGTCCTGATTCTTACGGTCATGATCCGTCCGCACGGACTGTTCGGCCGTCA
>NCJR01000286.1 GCA_002282555.1 Rhodobacterales bacterium 34-62-10 | reverse complement strand
GGATACGCCAGCCCCATCCGCACCCCGCGCGGCGAGGATATCATGGCGGCCTGTGGTCAGCTGAAATCGGCGACCGAGCGCGAGCGCAAGACCCGCGCGCAGATCGAAGCAGAGGCCGGGCTGCGCTGATCAGTGATCTGGCGGCGCATCCCACGCAGCGCATTGCGGGGCCACGGGCGCCAATCACGGTAAGCTTGCCTTAATTGTTTCGCTCTGCCACGCAATCGCCCAGATCCGGTAGAATTCACGCCAAAGTTTTTGAACAGACTGTTTCCTGTAGTGATTATCAACAGGAGTTACAGAACATGTCCGTCATTCAAGCCAGCGACGCCTTCATGGCCGCACAAGTCCTTGATCTGGTCCTTAACGAGCGGCGCAAGGCGTTGTCTCCGCGCGAATGGAAGCACCGTCTGGCCGGGTATGGCTATAGCCTGACGCAAGCCGAAGACGGCGTGGTGGTGACAAGCCTGCGCACTGGCGCCCCGGTCTGCGCCGTTCCCGGCGAGATGACGGTTTGATATCAGAACGCAATCGTTTCAAAATCGTAACAATTGCGATCTGATAGCGTTTTGCCGTCAGGGTTGGCCTGCGATCCGCGCCGTCAATAGCGGCTCTTGCTGATCATTTGAATAGAGCAGCAGCGCCCCGGTCGGGTCGATGTCAAAGCGACTGATCCGCGACAGGATCGCAAAGAAACGTTGCTCCTGCTCCATCAGTGCAGCCGTGCAAGCCATCCGCGTGGCGGCCGCAGGCCCGATGCTCAGCCCCTCGCCGCTCAGATCGAAGGCCGCGTTATAGCGGTTGCACCCGCCCCGCCCGGCCAGACGCCGCGTCACCGCATCGAACGCCAGCGTGACGCGCGAGGCGTCGATGATGCCGGCGCGGTCGATATCCTCGACCGCCCATTCGATGCCCGCCAGCAGGTCGATCGATTCGCCACCACATCCCTGCAAGTCATCCCCCTGCCATGTCACGCTGACGGTCTGCGGATAGGGCGTGCCCGCCATCAGATCATGGCAGACTGTCTCGGACAGGCGCAGCACCATCCCGGCGCTGGCCATGTCGAACACGAAATCCGCCCCCTCCAATCCGGCCAGCGGCAACCGCGCCCGCACCGGCGCCATCCCGATATTGGGAATCAGTTCAACCTGCCCGCCCGCAATGGTCAGGGACCAGAACGGCTCGGTCCCGCGGGCGCGGTAGGGTTGATCCGGGTCCGGCGGCACGGCCACACATTCGGGCAGTTGTTCCCCTTTCAGCGACACCAGCGCCGTGGCACCGCGCGACCAATAAAATGTGCCCGCATCCGCCGGGTCCTGGTATTTCGCGCCCGAGGCGGCAGGCACCTGCGACAGGATCAGCCGCGCGGTATCCGTGTCCAGCACGGCGCGATCCTCGAACAGGCCGACGCGCAGACGGGTCTCGCCGCAGCGCAGGGTGCTGGTGAAACCCAGTGGTTGAAAGCTGTTCAACACGATCTCGCCCAGCGTCACGGGGGCTTCACCCGCCGCGACGGAGACCGCATCGCTGACCCAGCGTGTCTGGCCGTCCGCGATCACAGCCGCGCGGAGGGTCGCATCAACACCGTCGGGCAGGGTCATCGCAAAGGGCAGCGGCACCTGTTGACCATCCGTCGCGAACCGCGTTTCGGCCAGCAGCGCATCCTGCACACCGCGCGCTTCGACCACGATTTCGGCCCCGGCAGGCAGGGCGATCCGCGCCAAATAGGTCAGCGTCCCTTCGACGGGTCGCGCCACAGCGGGCAGGCCCAGCAGGGAAAATGTCACAAGGGATAGACCGGCAAGACGCAGCATCGCGGAACCTTTCTGATCGTCACCCGACCAAGTATAGCCCCGCGCAGCCGCCGCTCAATTGTTTTGCAAGCCCATCGGCGGGATTGCCCTAGCGCCCCGGAATGGCGCCGCGCTTTTCCCCGGCCCCGTCCCAGTTGGCCATCGCCGCGACCGCCTCTTCCGCGGTTTCGACAAAGCGGAACAGCCCCAGATCCTCGCGTGAGATGGTGCCGGCATCCGCCAACGCCTCCCAGTTGATGATCTTCTCCCAGAAGGCACGGCCAAACAGCAGGAAAGGCACGCGCTTCATCCGCCCGGTCTGGATCAGGGTCAGCGCCTCGAACATCTCGTCCAGCGTACCGAACCCACCCGGAAAGATGCAGACCGCATTTGCGCGCATCAGGAAATGCATCTTGCGGATCGCGAAATAGTGGAAGTTGAAGCACAGATCGGGGGTCACATATTCATTGGGCGCCTGCTCATGCGGCAGCACGATATTCAGGCCGATGGAGATGCCGCCCGCTTGCTTGGCGCCCATGTTGCCCGCCTCCATCACGCCGGGGCCGCCGCCTGTGGTGATGATGTTGCGATGTCCCCCCGCCTCAAGCGAGGCTTGCGTGACCAGATAGGCAAAGCGCCGCGCCTCCTCGTAATAATGCGACAGGCCCGCAAGGGTTTCGGTGCTGGCACTGTCCTTGTTCGCAGGCGACGGGATGCGCGCGCCCCCGAACAGCACGACGGTGCTTTCCACACCGTATTCGTCCAGCAGCATCTGCGGCTTGAGCAGTTCCAGTTGCAGACGGACCGGGCGCAATTCGTCCCGGCACAGAAAGTCGTCATCCGCAAAGGCCAGCCGATAAGCGGCGGATCGGGTCTGTTCCGTCTCGGGCACGCCATGGGCGGCCTCGATATCCGTATGGGCATCGCGAAACGGGCTGGTGCGGTCGTCTTTCATCGGGATCGCTTTCTGGACAGGCATGGATCCGCAGTATCAAAGCCTGCCCTTCAAAGCCAGTGACGTTGGCGGCATCACCCGCCTTGCCACGCCACAGTTGCGCGCAGGCGCGCATGGTTCGTGTTTGCGCGCAGGCGCGCTTGG
>NCJR01000036.1 GCA_002282555.1 Rhodobacterales bacterium 34-62-10 | reverse complement strand
GATCATCCCCGGCATGGCGCTGGCGAAGACTATCACATGTTCCCCGGTGCCTGATGCGATTTCCAGCGCGCGGCCTGTGGCAGGGGCGTGATCGGCGACCAGCGCGGCGATATCGGCTGCGTTGCGCGCAGCAGATGGCGCGAACATACGCCCATCATCGGATGGATGCGCGACCGAGGCTGTATCGGGCAGGTTCAGGCGGCGGGACATGTCAGGTAAACCTCCTTGGATCAAGCGCAGCGACGGTCTTGGCGTCAAGCGAAGGCGTCATCCCCAAAACCAGATCGGACAGTAATTGGCTTGCTGCCGGGGCGGTCTGAAAGCCATAACCACCTTGACCCGCGCACCAGAAAAAAGTCGCCTCATCGGTATCAGCACCGATAACCAGCGTGCGGTCGGGGGCGAAACTGCGCAAGCCCGCCCAATTAGCCAGCATCCGCGTCACGGGTTCTGTCACCGCGTCCTGATACCGCGCCAAACCTTCGGCCAGGACCATGTCATCGGCCCAAGCATCCTGCGGTTCGGCGGGGTCTTCATCGGCGGGGGACACGATCAGCGCACCTGCATCGGGCTTGCAATACCAGCTTTCACCGACGCCATCGACGAAGGGCCAATCATCAGGTGATACGCCCGGTGGCAAGGCGATCCGCGCCATCGAGCGGCGATAGGGTTGTATCCCCACGGGCCGCAATCCGGCCATTTTCGCAACAGGATCAGCCCAAGCCCCGGCAGCGTTCACCACAGCATCACCCTCATGCGTCTGTCCGTCTGCCGTGGTGATCCGCCAGACTGTTGCCAGCCGTTCGATAGCCGTGACCCGCGCGCCCGTCACGATCTGAGCCCCATTCGCGCGTGCGCTGCGGACGAAGTTCTGGATCAGAAGGTAGGTGTCCAGATCCTGCGCATCTTCGCGGTAGGCGGCGTGCGTAATCGTCGCGCGGTTCAGGATTGGCCATAGGGATGCGGCTTGATCAATCGTTATCCTGTCCAGGCCCAGATCAGCGATGTCGGAGGCAAACGCATCTTCATGCCCCGCACTGGCGACCATCATCATGCCGCGTGGCGACAGCACGCCACCATCGGCATGGTGATGATGATCTGCGCTGGCGGCATTCAATGCCTTGATCGTGGCATTGCCATAGTTGCGCAGGAACATCGCAGCCGAGCGGCCCGAGGCGTGATAGGCCAGACTATCCTCGCCCTCCAGCAACGTCACCTCGGCATGGGGGGCAAGACGGGCCGCGGCTGATATTCCCGCGACACCACCTCCGATGATGATGATCCGGCTCATGCCTCCTCAAGCCGGTCCGTGGCTGGGGCGGGTGTCGGCGACAGGGCCGATAGCCGCGCATAAAGCGCGTCATCCAGTTCGTAATCCATCGCCGCCAGAGAGGGCGCCAACTGTTCTGCAGACCGCCCTGAGATGATCGGCGTCGGCCCCGCAGGATGGCGCGCAGCCCATGCGACTGCCAATGTCGCTGCATGAACACCCACGTCGGTTGCGATCTCCTGCAGGCCAATCGCGGCCTGGTGCATCCACGCGGGGGCATAGCGGTTGGCATAGGCCTGATCCTCGACCAGACGGCCGCTTCCACCAGCTGCATACTTGCCTGTCAACAAGCCGCCACCCAAAGGCGAGTAGGGCGCAATCGCAATGCCTTGGTCCACGCAGGCGGGAAACAGTTCCACCTCGGCCTGCCGTTTGACGATATTGTACATCGGTTGCAGAATATCGATCTTCAGATCGAATTCATCAGCAACCCATTGCGCCTTCATCACCTGCCAGGCCGCGAAATTAGACACACCGACATAGCGGATCTGTCCCTTTCGTTTCAGATCGGCCAGCGTTTCGAACGTCTCCCGCAGGGGGGTATCGTTATCGAACCTGTGCAGATAAAGGATATCAACCCCATCCATGCCCAGCCGCTGACGCGAGATGTCGAAGGTTTTCAGGATGTTTTCGCGTGTCGATCCGCCCACAAAACCGGCTTTCGTGGCAAGGATCAGCCGGTCACGGTGCGGCGCGATCAGGCGTCCCGTGATCTCTTCGCTTGCGCCGCCGGTATAAGCATGGGCGGTATCGAAATGGGTGATGCCTGCAGCAAGACTTGCCTCGAACATCGCGGTAGAGGCGGCTTCGTCAGCGCGGCCGCCGAATTGCATGGTGCCAAAGGCAAGGCGGCTTGCGGGGGTGCCATCACGGCTGGTCAGGATATGTGTCATGGCGCGAACCTGCCATGAGTCTTGCCCAAGGAAAAGAGGCAACCTCAGTCTTGCGACGCAACCCGCGACTGTCTCCATGCCCAAAGCAGGGACAGAAGATATAGCAGGTCCATCACCATCAGCGTGACCCATGGAAAACTGATCAATGCGGCAAGGAAACAGACAAAGCCGACATAGAGATACCGCACATTTTCGCGCCGGATGGTCAGGGATTTCAAGGACCATGTGGGCAGGCGGCTGATCATCAGCAGACCCACGGCCAACATGTAAAGCGCCACAATCGTATCCGGGATGGTCGGTGCGCCCGGCAGGGCGCGGTCAATGAACAGCGGCAGCATCACAAGCAACGCTCCCGCAGGCGAGGGGACGCCCTCGAAATGACTGGCTGGCTTGTCACTCTCGGTGGTTTTGGTGCCGACGTTGAACCGCGCCAGACGCAATACGCAGCAGAGCGCATAGATCACAACGGCGATCCAGCCCAGATTGCCCATGTCCTTGAACGCCCAGAAATACATCAGCAGCGCGGGTGCGATCCCGAAGTTCAGGAAATCGGCTAGGCTGTCCAGCTCGGCACCCAAGGCGCTCGCGCTTTTCAGCAGACGCGCCAGACTTCCGTCCAGCCCGTCCAGAACAGCCGCCAGCAGCAGCAGTTGGACGGCGACAGTAAAATTTCCGGCCGTGGCAAACCGGATCGCAGTCAGGCCGGCACATATTGCGCCCACTGTCACCAGATTGGGCAGAAGTTGCACGATCGGCAGTTCGCGCCGCGACCGGATTGGCGGCATCAGATCGGGATCAGGCTGTTCGCCCACTGCGCGCTCCTTCGGTTGAGGTCAGGTCTGCGATGACTGTTTCACCTGCGACCATGCCCTGTCCAACGCTGACAAGCGGGAACACCCCGTCGGGCAGATAGACATCAACGCGGCTGCCGAAGCGGATAAGGCCGAAGCGTTCGCCCGTTAGCAGGCGATGCTCGGGCTTGGTCCAGCACACGATGCGCCGCGCCACCAGACCAGCGATCTGTACCACCGCGATCTGGCGTCCATCTTCCATCTCGATGGCCAGCGAGTTGCGTTCATTATCCTCGGACGCCTTGTCCAGTGAGGCATTCAGAAATTTGCCGGGTCGATACGCCACGGCCGTCACGCGGCCAGCAATGGGCGCGCGGTTCACATGGCAGTTGAACACGTTCATGAACACGCTGACGCGGGTCAGGGCGCGATCCTCCATACCCAATTCGCGCGGCGGAACTGCCTTTTCGATCAACGAGATGACACCATCTGCAGGGCTGATGATCAGGCCATCCCGGGTAGGTGTCGTGCGCTTGGGGTCACGAAAGAAGTAATAGCACCAGACCGTCAGACCGACACCGATCCAGCCCAATGGTTCCCAGATCAGGAACAGAACCACCGATATCGCAGCGAAGATTGCCACGAACTTGCGCCCTTCGGGGTGCATCGGTTTGATGAATGTTTCAAGCATGGTCATGGGGCTGCGCGTCCTTTGAATCTGGCCCTTGCCCTACAGCTTTGCAGTCCGGCGTGCAATGCGGCTGTCTGGCTGGGCCGCGATGTCGTCTAGTGCGAAAATGAGCAAACTCACCAGCCGAGATGGGCAGCGCTGCGGTCCAGCCCAAGGCCTTAAAACAAAAAACCCCGCACAAGGGCGGGGTTTTTCCGATGATAAGAATAAATGATCAGTTCGGGATCGTGCCTTCGATGCCTTCGACATAGAAGTCCATGCCCAGAAGCGTGCCGTCATCGGCCACTTCACCATCGGCCAGCCAAACCGAGCCGTCCTGCTTGTTCAGCGGTCCGGTGAACGGGTGATACTCGCCCTTGGCGATCGCCTCTTTCAATGCCAGAGCCTCGGCCTTCACCTCGGCGGGAACGCGGTCGGTGATCTCACCGATGCCAACCATGCCCGGCCCGATACCGTCCCATGTGTCGGTCGAGGTCCAGGTCCCGTCCATCACGGCCTTGACGCGGTCGATATAATAAGGTGCCCAGTTGTCGATGATCGAGGACACGCGCGGACCATCGGCATATTCGCTCATGTCGGAGGCCTGACCGAAGCCGATGATGTTGCCTGCCTCAGCTGCGGCCGCCAGTGGCGCGGTGGAATCGGTGTGCTGCAGGATCACGTCAGCGCCCTGTTCGATCAGAACCTTGGCCGCGTCTGCTTCTTTTGCCGGATCGAACCAAGTATAGGCCCAAACGATCTTGAACTGCACATCCGGGTTCACCTTGCGCGCATGGATGAAGGCCGAGTTGATGCCGCGGATCACTTCGGGGATCGGATAGGAGCCGATGTAACCGATGATGTTCGATTCCGTCATCTTGCCCGCGATATGACCCTGAATGGCGCGGCCTTCATAGAAGCGGGCCGAATAGGTCGACACGTTGTCGGCGCGCTTGTAGCCGGTGGCATGTTCGAATTTCACATCGGGAAACTTGGCTGCGACGTTGATCGTCGGGTCCATGAAGCCGAAAGAGGTGGTGAAGATCAGCTTGGCACCGTCCAGCGCCATCTGGGTCATCACACGCTCGGCGTCCGGACCTTCGGGCACGGATTCGACGAACACGGTTTCGACCTTGTCACCAAATTCGGCTTCAACGGCCTGACGCGCCTTGTCATGCTCATAGGTCCAGCCGCCGTCACCGACGGGGCCGACATAGACAAAGCCCACCTTCAGTGTGTCCTGCGCCATGGCGCCTGTGGCCAGACCCAGCGCAAGGGCTGCGGTGGTCAAGAGTTTGGTTAGTTTCATACGGGTATCCCCCTGTTAGCGACATATGCGATAGTGGCCCCGGGACGAGGCATGACGTTTCGCCTCAGCGTGAGGCATGGAAAATACGACCCAACGAGGCAGGTGCGCTGCTTTTGTCAGCCGACATGATGACCAGCACCAGGATGGTGATCAGATAGGGCGACATTGCCAGATACTCGACCGGAATCGCAACGCCTGCCGCCTGCAGATTCAACTGAATCACCGTCACACCGCCAAAAAGATAGGCACCCAGCAGGACCCGCCACGGTTTCCAGCTGGCGAAGACCACCAGCGCCAGGGCAATCCATCCGATTCCAGCGGTCATCCCTTCTGTCCACTGCGGCACGCGGATCAAACTGATATAGGCGCCGCCCATGCCGGCGCAGGCCCCGCCAAACAGGATTGCCATGATACGGATACGCACGACCTTGTAGCCAAGCGCATGGGCCGCTTCATGGTTCTCGCCCACCGCGCGCAGGATCAGGCCTGCGCGGGTATATTTCAGCATGAACCAGACGCCGGTGACGATGATCAGCCCCAGATAAACCATCAGATCATGCGAGAATAGTATCCGCCCAATGACAGGCAGATCCGACAGTCCGGGTATATTCAGCTTGGGAAAGGGTGGGGGGCGGATTCCCTGATAGCCCTGCCCGATCAACGAGGACAGACCCAGCCCGAACAGCGTCAGGCCAAGACCCGAGGCCACCTGATTGGCCAGCGCCACCTGTGTGAGCAGTGCAAATAGCAGCGACAACACCGCCCCGCCGCCCGCCGCTGCCAGCACGCCCAGAAACGGATCGCCCGTGTTCACCGCGATGGCAAAGCCGCAGATGGCCCCGGTGATCATCATCCCCTCGACGCCCAAATTCAGAACGCCTGCCTTTTCTACCACAAGCTCTCCCACCGCCGCCAACAACAGCGGAGTTGCCGCCACCATAAGCGAGGCCAGCAGCAGGATCGGATTGATTGACGACAGATCCATCATGCCACCTCACGCCGGGTCAGCCGCAGCCGGTAATTGGTCATCACATCGACCGCCAGAAGAAAGAACAGAAGCATGCCCTGAAACATCTGGATCGCCGCAGCAGGGACGCCCAGCCTGGACTGCGCAATCTCGCCGCCGATATAAGTCAGCGCCATCAGTAAACCCGCCAGCGCAATGCCCAACGGGTGTAAGCGTCCAAGGAAGGCCACGATGATTGCCGTGAACCCATAGCCCACGTTGAAATCGATACTCACCCGACCGGCAGGGCCAGACACTTCGAACATCCCTGCCAGTCCCGCCAAGGCACCAGCCAGGCCCAGACAAATCAGCACCAGCCGTCCCGGATTGACACCCGCGAACCGCGCGGCCCGCGGTGCCTCGCCGGTCAGACGGATGTGAAAGCCAAGGATGTGCCGGGTCAGCATGATATAGGCGAAGATCACCGCGATCATCGCTGCGACAACACCCCAATGCATCCCCGACCCAGCGATCAACTCGGCGTTATGGGCGCTTGGATATTGCTGCAGGTTGCGTGAACCGGGAAAGCCGAAACCTTCGGGGTTCTTCATCAGGCCCAGCGACATCGAGGCCAGCAATTGCTCGGCCACATAGACCAGCATCAGCGATACGAGGATCTCGTTGGTTCCAAATTTCACTTTCAACACCGCAGGGATCATTGCCCAGGCCCAGCCACCCAGCGCCCCCGCCATCACCATCAAGGGAAAGACAAACCACCCTTCCAGCGGATAAAAGGCCAGCCCGACGCCCGCGCCTGTCAGGGCACCCACGATATACTGTCCCTCGGCGCCGATGTTCCAGATGCCGGCGCGGAACCCAAGGCTCAGGCCGATCGCGATCAGAATCAGCGGCGCACCCTTCACCAAAAGCTGAGGACGGTAGAAAAAAGCGAATTCCGAAAACAGAGGATCCCAGAAAATCGTGCGGATGGCCACCAGAGGGTCTTTGCCAAGCATCGCAAAAAGAGCGCCACCCGCGATCATTGTGGCGATCACCGCGACCACAGGGGCCAGCCAGACCCAGGCCTTTGAAGGTTGCGGTCGCCGTTCAAGCTTCAGCATGGCGCGCCCCCCCGTTCATCGTTCTTCAAATACTCACAGACCAACGCCTCAGACATGGGCCACCTCCATGTCATGGGCCCCACCCATCATCAGGCCGATCTCTTCGATATTCAGCTCGGATGTAGGCCGGATGCGCGACAACCGCCCCTCGTTCAATGCACCGAACCTGTCCGAGATTTCCATCAACTCGTCCAGATCCTGGCTGATGACGACGACTGCCGTACCGCCCGCCGCCAGATCCAGCAGCGCCTGCCGGATCGCGGCGGCGGCCGAGGCATCAACGCCCCATGTCGGCTGATTAACCACCAAGACCTCGGGGCGCTGCATCACCTCGCGCCCGATCACGAATTTCTGCAGATTGCCCCCCGACAGTGACCGCGCCGCATTGCCGGGACCCGGCGTGCGCACGTCAAAGCGCGCGATGATTGCCTCGGCAAAGCCCTTCGCCCGCCCCCAATCCAGAAATCCGCGCCTCTCCAAACCTTCGCGCAGCGATCCGGTCAGCATGGCGTTTTCCGTCAGGCTCATATCCGGCGCCGCCGCGTGACCCAGCCGTTCTTCAGGCGCGCATAAAAGCCCGATGCCCCGCCGCTCGATTGGTCCCAGCGCGCCCACGGGGTTGCCATGCACGCGCACCATTTCGGGCGCTGACCGCAATTCGCCGGATAGCGCGCCCAATAGTTCATCCTGACCGTTGCCCGCGACTCCGCCCAGCCCCAACACCTCGCCCTTGCGGACTGCAAAGCTGATCCGCTTGAGCGAACATCCAAAGGCAGAGGGGGAGCGGACCGACATTTCAGTCAGTTCCAGCGCGACATCCCCCAAAGCGCGCCCGCTGCGTTCCGGCGTGTGCAAAACCGTGCCCACCATCATCTCGGCCAATTGGCGCGCTGTCGTGTCGGCGGGTGTGCAGGTTGCCACCTTTTTGCCCAGCCGCAGGATGGTGGCCGTGTCGCACAGCGCGCGGATCTCTTCCAGCTTATGGCTGATATAGAGGATCGCGACCCCTTCGGCAGTCAGCTTGCGCAGGGTCTGGAACAGGATATCCACCTCTTGCGGGGTCAAAACCGATGTTGGTTCGTCCATGATCAGCAGGCGCGGGTCCTGCAACAGGCAGCGGATGATCTCGACCCGCTGGCGTTCACCCGCCGACAGGTCACCCACGATGCGGAAGGGATCTAGTGGCAGGCCGTAGGTTTCCGACACCTCGCGGATCCGCCCCGCCAGATCAGCCAGACGCGGCGGCTTCTCCATCCCCAGCGCCACGTTTTCCGCCACATTCAGCGCATCAAAAAGCGAGAAGTGCTGGAACACCATGGCGACCCCGGCAGCGCGCGCCGCGCGCGGCTCAGCGGGCGCGTAGGGTTTGCCCTGAAAGGTCATCGTACCGTGATCCGGCTTGACCAAGCCGTAGATCATCTTGACCAAAGTGGATTTGCCCGCGCCATTCTCGCCCAGCAGGGCGTGAACCTCGCCCTCCATCACATCGAATGACACGTCGGAATTCGCCACAACACCGGGATAGGCCTTGGTCAGGCCTTGAATGCTCAGAACCGGTGCTGTCATGCGCTACGTTCCCTTTGTTCGGACATGGCCGTGATATCGCTCAATAAGCTGGCGGCCACGCCGATGGCAATCGCCTGCGGATGTTTGCCAAGGCCCGGTGTGCCGATCGGGCACTGAATGCGCGCGATTTGGGCAGGGCTGTGGCCCAGCTTGCCAAGCCGCGACCGGAACCGCGCCCATTTCGTGGCTGATCCGATCAATCCTGCGCTGGCAAAGCCATGGTCCAGCAAGGCGTGGCACAGGGCAAGGTCAAGCGCATGCGAGTAGGTCAGGATCAGGTGATGTGCATCTATCGGGGCATGGGGCACCAGCCGCGTGGGATCGGCGGCGGGCAGGGCGGTGACATGGTTCGGCACCTGTGCCGGAAACCGCTCTGGCCCGGTATCGACCCAAGTGATCGCAAGGTCTGGCAAGGGGGCCACGACAGCGACGAATGCGCGCCCGACATGGCCCGCGCCCCAGATCCACAGCGGCACGGTCGGGCGGGTAACGGGTTCGATCATCCAGCCGTCGATCAGTTGCGCGACGGGCACATCGCCCTGCCCGCGCGCGCGTGTCAGCAGGCGTTGCACCGTCAGTGGCATCTGCGCCCCTGCGTTCACAGGCCGGGCGATCACAGGCCGGGCTATCACGTCCTGTCCCTGCAAATCCTCAAGTTTGCCCCTGTCATACACCTCGGCCAGCAATTGCACCGCCCCGCCGCAGCATTGACCCAGATCAGGGCCAAGCGCATGGCGCGTCAGCCTTGTCGCCGCTCCGGTCACTAGCATCTCGCGCGCGGCTTCTGTGGCTTGATGCTCCAGCGCGCCGCCGCCGATGGTGCCGGACTGCCCGCCGTCTCGGTCTCCGGCCCAGACCAGCATCGCCGCCCCCACCTCGCGCGGGGATGATCCGCGCACCTGTGCGATCACCACCCGCACGACGCGGCCGTGGCGGGCGACAGCCGTGCCCAGTTCTGCCAGATCAAAGCCCATCACGCACCCTTTGCACCGCAGCCAGGATACGCTCTGGCGTCGCAGGCGCATCCAGCGCCGGATAGCCCGGCCCGCAAGCCGCAACCGCGTCCGAGACCGCCATTAGCGCTGAAATCCCCAACATGAACGGCGGCTCGCCAACAGCCTTGGACCGATAGATTGTCTCCTCCCGGTTGGACCCATCCCATAGCGCCACATTGAATATGGCGGGCCGGTCCGAAACGGCGGGGATCTTGTAGGTGGCGGGTGCATGGGTGCGCAGCCGCCCCTTGTCGTCCCAGACCAGTTCTTCCATCGTCAGCCAGCCCGCGCCCTGCACATAGCCGCCCTCGATCTGGCCGATATCGAGCGCGGGGTTCAGGCTGTCACCTACATCATGCAGCAGATCCGCGCGCAGGATGCGGTTTTCGCCTGTCAGTGTGTCGATCACTACCTCGGTCAGGGCCGCGCCATAGGCAAAATAGAAAAACGGCCGCCCATGGCCCTTGATGCGGTCCCATTCCACCTTGGGCGTAGCATAGAAACCCGTCGATGACAGACTGATCCTTGCGGAATAAGCCATTTGTGCGGCCTCGGCGAAGCTGTAGGTGGCCTCGCCAACGAAAACACGGCCCCCTTCGAACCGGACCGACACCGCCTCCACCTGATGCAAGCCCGCCAAATGTGTGGCCATCCGGTCACGGATCGTGTCGCAGGCGGCTTTCACCGCCATCCCGTTCAGATCCGACCCGGATGATGCCGCTGTCGCCGAGGTGTTGGGCACCTTGCCCGTATCGGTCGCGGTGATCTTCACCGCTGCCACATCCACCCCGAACCGCGCCGCCGCCACCTGCGCCACCTTCTGGAACAGGCCTTGTCCCATCTCGGTGCCGCCATGGTTCATATGGATGGAGCCATCCTGATACACATGCACCAAGGCCCCCGCCTGATTAAGATGCGTGAGGGTGAAGGAAATCCCGAACTTCACCGGCGTCAGGGCAAGCCCGCGCTTGAGCACGGGATTGGCCGCGTTCCATTCCATCACCGCCTGCCGCCGCCTCTTGTACTCCCCTGTTTCAGCCAGGCGGTCGGTTATGGCGTGGAGAATGAAATCCTCCACCTCCATCCCATAGGGCGTGGTCTGTTTCTTCTTGCGTGAAATATCCTCGGGGGTGGGCGACCTCAGGTCGCCTTTGGGGGCGGACAGCCCCCCTGCGCCGTCCTTGGCGGGGACCGCCTCGGCGTAGTAATTCGCCCGTCGCACCGCCAGCGGATCGCGGCCAAGGTGATGGGCGATGTGGTCCATCACCCGCTCGATCCCCACCATGCCCTGCGGTCCGCCAAAGCCGCGAAAGGCGGTCGCACTTTGGGTGTTGGTCTTGAGGCGGTGGCTTTCGATCCGTGCATTCTCCAGCAGATAGGCATTGTCCGCATGCAGCATCGCGCGATCCGCCACGGGCAAGGACAGGTCCTGCGCCCAGCCGCAACGGGCATAGTGCACAAACTCCACACCTGTAATGCGCCCCGTTTCATCAAAGCCTGCCTTGTATTCTATACGGAAATCATGCCGCTTGCCTGTGATGATCATGTCATCGTCGCGGTCGTAACGCATCTTGCAGGGCCGCCCAGTCGCGGACGCGACCACAGCACAGGCCACGGCCAGCGCGTTGCCTTGGCTTTCCTTGCCGCCAAAGCCGCCCCCCATCCGGCGCACCTCGACGCGCACCGCGTGCATTGGGAC
>NCJR01000035.1 GCA_002282555.1 Rhodobacterales bacterium 34-62-10 | reverse complement strand
CGGTGCCCCGCTTGAAACACCGCGCGCAGATCGAACACATGGTCCGGGTCCGCCCCCGCGACACGTACGGCGTCATCGCCGCAGGCGGCACGCTGGGCATCCTGATCCCGCCCTCGGGTCCGATGATCCTTTACGCCATCGTCTCGGATGCCTCGATCGGGGCGCTGTTTCTGGCCGGCGTGATCCCCGGCCTGATCATCGCCACGATCTTCGCGATCTTCAGCTGGGTGCAGGCCAATGCCCATGGCCAGACCCAGAAACAGCCATGGGTCGGCGGTGCCGAAGTGCGCCGCGCCATCCGCAAATCCATCTGGGCGCTGCTCATGCCCCCCGTGATCATGGGCGGCATCTACCTGGGCGTCTTCACCGCAACCGAGGCCGCCGCCATCGGCGCCGCCTATGCCGTGGCCGTGGCCCTAATCGCCTATCGCAACCTCAGCGCGCGCGACCTGTGGGACTGCCTGTGGGAAACCATGCGCACCACCGCGATGCTGTTCATGATCATCGCCGCCGCCGCGATCTTCGGCCATGCGATCACCCTGATCCGCCTGCCCGCCCAGATCGTCGAGGCCGTCACCGCGCTCGGCCTCAACCAGACCGCCTTCATCCTCTTGGTGATGATGGCGATCTTCGTGCTGGGGATGTTTCTGGAAACCATCGCGATCATCCTGATCACTACGCCGATCATCCTGCCCTCGTTGATTGCGCTGGATATCAACCCGATCTGGTATGGGGTGATGCTGATGATCAATCTGGAACTGGCGCTGATCACGCCGCCGGTGGGGATGAACCTCTTTGTCATCAAGGGCATCACCGGTGCGCCGCTGTCGCAGATCATGCACGGTGCCGCGCCCTATGTCCTGCTGCTGATGCTGGGGCTGGTCCTGATCTGGGCCTTCCCCGCCCTGTCGCTCTGGCTGCCGACACTGGCCGGGTTCGGACGGTTCTGACCGCCCGAGCCAGCCCTAACCCACCCAGCCTCAGGCGGGCCGCATGAACCCGTCAAAGAACGACGAAAGCGCCGCAACCCCCTCCAGCGGCAGCACCTGCGCCACAAATTGATCGGGCCGCACCACCACCAAGGCCCCGCGCGCCCGGTCAATCCTGCGCAGATCGAAGATATCCGGCCCCGAGGTCACGTCCGGGCAGAACACCTTTTCATGATCGATCAATCCGAACCGCCCCTTGCGCGGCACCAATCCGGGTGCCAGCGCCTCGATCCGCATCTCGCGGTGCCCCGCTTGAAACACCGCGCGCAGATCGAACACATGGTCCGGGTCCGCCCCCGCCGGCGTATACCGCCGCACCAGACCCTGCCCCTCCAGCAGTGCGGCGCAAAGCCGCCCCACGCCGCCATCCGCATGCCCCATATCGCCCGCCTCGGCAAAGGCGATCAGGCGCCAACGCCCATCCGCCCGGATCACATGCCCCAGATGCAAGGGCCGCGCATCCGCCAGCCGGATCACGGGCGCCGAATGGAACCGCATCCCCACCGGATAGCCCTTGGCCAAGGCCTGATGCGCCCCATCCCCCACCAACAGCGACGGCGCATAGCGGGTCTCGACCCCCGCCGTATAGCGCCCGTGCCGCTTGAAATAGGCCTGGAACAGCGCGGCCTCCTCGGTGGTCCGGGGCTTGGCGCTGAACAGCCGCGCCATGTCCTTGTCGAAATCGATCAACTCCTTGGCCTTGGCCTGCCGCTCGGCGGAATAGGTGTCCAGCAGCGCCGCCTCCGCCTGCCCGCGCAGCACGGCGGCCAGCTTCCAGCCCAGATTGAACGTATCGGCCATCGACACATTCATCCCCTGCCCGGCCTTGGGGCTGTGGGTGTGGCAGGCATCCCCGGCAATGAACAGCCGCGGCACCTGCACGCCCCGCGCCCCCTCGGGCACATCGTCGAACGCATCGCAAACCCGCTGCCCGATCTCATAGGCCGACCACCACGCAACCTCGGCCACCTCCAGCGTATAGGGCGCCAGAATCGCGCGCGCCTTCTGGATCAGCATCTCGGCGGTGACATTGCGATCCGCCGCCCGCTCCTCGCCCTGCAACGCATCCAGTTCGATATACATCCTCACCATATACCCGCCCTCGCGCGGGATGATCAGGATACTGCCATGCGCCGCCGACTGGATCGCCGCCTTCAGCCGGATATCGGGGAAATCGGTGATGCACAGCACATCCATCACGCCCCATAGCTGCCGGGCCGAATCCCCCTTCAGCGCATGACCCATCTCGCGGCGCACCACACTGCGCGCCCCGTCACAGCCCACCACATGACGCGCGCGGATCACCTCTACCGCGCCCTCCCGGTCCAGACAGGCGAATGTCGCCTCCACCGGGTAATCGGGATCATCCGTCACGCGCAGATGGGTCAGGTCACGGCTGTAATCCGGCTGCAGGCGATGCGGCCCGTTCCGCATCACCTCAAGGTAAAAATCATGCACCCGCGCCTGGCTCAGAATGACATGCGGCATCTCGGACAGATCATCCTCGACATCCCGGATCCGGTCTGCCCGCTGCAACCCCGTGCCATCCGCACCGGGCCGCCAGAAGGCCACCTCATTCACCCAATAGCTTTCCGCCATCACCTTGTCGGCAAAGCCGAAGGCTTCGAACATCTCGACCGACCGACAGGCGATCCCGTCGGCCTGCCCCACCTCCAGCGGTCCGGGCTTGCGCTCGGTGATCCGGGTGGTGATCTCGGGGAATGCCGACAGTTGCGCCGCCAGCGTCAGCCCCGCAGGGCCGCATCCCACGATCAGCACATCCACCGCCGCGGGGCGCGCGCCATCCGTGACAACAGCCTCGGCCACCGCCGGGTCACCACTGCGAAATCCGTTCAGATGATATTGCACCGCCAGCGCCCCCAAATGATAAGCATACGCATTAGTTATTGGGCCGCAGGTCGATCTGTCAATATGATATGCATACTCATCATAACATGCCTTGCCCTACGCGACGGCGGCGTTACTCTGCCACCATGTCATCCGCCCATGATCAGCCCACCCCACCGGACCGCGTCGCCACCGACGCAGGCGGCTTTGTGGTCGCCGCCGAAACGCTGGCCGCCGCCTTCGACCTGCCCCCCGCCGATGTGCCACGCCTGATGCGCGAAGGGCGGATCACCAGCACGCTGGAACAGGGGCAGGACAGCGATGCCGGCACCCACCGCCTGACCTTCTACCACGGCGCGCAGGCCCTGCGCCTGATCATCGACGCCGATGGCTGGATCGTGAAACGCAGCCGCTTCCCCGTGACGCGCCGAACACCCTGATCAGCACCGCTTGCGAAACCCGCACCGCCCCGCTATCCGCAGATCACCCCATCCACGGCACCGCGAAAGGACAGCCCATGATCGAACGTATCGGAACCGGCCCGCGCATGAGCGCGATCGTCAAGCATAACGGCACCGTCTATCTGGCCGGACAGGTCGGCGAAGGCGCCACCGTCGCCGAACAGACCGCCGATTGCCTGCGCCAGATCGACGACCTGCTGGCCCAGGCCGGCAGCGACAAGACCCGGATCCTGCAAACCATCATCTGGCTGGCAGACATGGCCGATTTCGCCGAGATGAACAGCGTCTGGGATACATGGGTCCCCGCCGGCCACACCCCCGCCCGCGCCACCGGAGAGGCGAAACTGGCCGCGCCCAAATACCGGGTCGAGATCATCGTGACTGCGGCTGAAAAGGCATAAACCCGCCGATAAAGCCAAGGCTCGCGCCGCTTTCACTTGCGGCGCGGCCCACCCGCTCCTAGGTGTGGCGCATAGCAGACCCAAGCCCGAGAACCGCGCAAAGCGGCCGGGACCATCGCAGGAGCAGACGACCATGGCCCAGGCAGCCACACCCCAGACACAGACACAGACACAGACCCCGGCCCCGCCGGTCACAGCGCAGCAAGCAACGCCGCGCCCCGGATCGGTCTTCACCGATTTCGCCAGCATCTGACCGGACACGACCGCGCGCAGGCGTGACAGCCATACCCTGCACGGGCACAGTGACGACATGAGCACGCCTGTCACGACGATTCCCAATATCGGCCCCGCCTTCGCCCGCGATCTGGCCCGCGCGGGCATCCATTCGGCCGAGGCGTTGCGCGCCCTCGGCCCCGACACCGCCTATGGCCGCATGATCGCCGCCGGGGTGCGCCCGCATGTCATCGGCGATTACGTGCTGGTCATGGCCCTGCAGGGCCGCCCGTGGAACGATTGCAAAGGTGCGGAAAAAGCCGCCCTGCGGGTGCGTTTCGACGCGCTCAAATCCACCCATGACGACACGGACCTGCGGCATCTGGAAGCCGTGCTCGACGCCATCGGCGTGATCCCTGCCGACAGACTGGCCCCGCGCTGACACACAAAGTCGCTGGCACACAAATCCGCTGACAAACGAAAAGGGGCGCATCGCTGCGCCCCCTTCCCTACCTGAAAAGCTGAAAGATCAGCCCACCAGTTCCAGACCCGAGAAGAAATACGCAATCTCCTCCGCCGCAGTCTCGGGTGCATCCGACCCGTGAACCGAATTCTCGCCGATCGACAGCGCGAATTCCTTGCGGATCGTGCCCTCGGCCGCATCAGCCGGGTTGGTCGCGCCCATCACTTCACGGTTCTTGGCAACCGCATTCTCGCCTTCCAGAACCTGCACGACAATCGGCTCGGACGCCATGAACTCGCACAGCTCGTCATAGAAGGGGCGCGCGGCATGCACGGCATAGAACTGACCGGCCTGCGCCTTGGTCAGATGAATACGCTTCTGCGCCACGATCCGCAGGCCAGCGGCCTCGAACTTGGCATTGATCGCGCCGGTCAGGTTGCGCTTGGTGGCGTCGGGCTTGATGATCGAAAAGGTGCGCTGGATGGCCATGTCAGATGCTCTTTCTGTCTGCAAGGATGCCGGGCCCCATGCCCCGCATCCGATGAAATCGCCGCGCTCCTATCATGGCCCCCCGCGCTTGAAAAGGCGTGATTGACCCCGCCCGCTGCTTCGGGCATGGGGGGCGCATGTTACGCATCACAGATCTGACCTTCAACATCGAAGGCCGCCCCTTGTTCGAGGCCGCCTCCGCCACCATCCCGACAGGCCACAAAGTCGGCCTGATCGGGCGCAATGGCGCGGGCAAAACCACGCTGTTCAAACTGATCCGGGGCGAATTGCCCATGGAGGGCGGCACGATCACCCTGCCCGCCCGCGCCCGCATCGGTGGCGTCGCCCAGGAGGTGCCGGGCAACGAGGTGTCGCTGCTGGACACGGTCCTTGCCGCCGATACCGAGCGCGCGGACCTGCTGGCCGAGGCTGAAACGGCCACCGATCCCGCCCGCATTTCCGAAGTGCAGACCCGCCTTGCCGATATCGACGCTTGGTCGGCCGAGGCGCGCGCCTCCGCCATCCTGCGCGGCCTTGGCTTTGACGCCGCCGAACAGCTGCAACCCTGTTCCGCCTTCTCGGGCGGCTGGCGGATGCGCGTGGCCCTGGCCGCCGTCCTCTTCGCGCAGCCCGATTACCTGCTGCTGGACGAGCCGACCAACTACCTTGATCTGGAAGGCGCGCTTTGGCTGGAAAACTACCTGATCAAATACCCGCACACGGTGCTGATCATCTCCCATGACCGCGAACTTCTGAACCGTGCCGTGGGCAGCATCCTGCATCTCGAGGATCGCAAACTCACCTATTACTCCGGCAATTACGACCAATTCGCCCGCCAGCGCGCCGCACAACGCGCCGTGCTGACCGCCGCCGCCAAGAAACAGGACGCCCGCCGCGCCCATCTGCAAAGCTTCGTCGACCGCTTCAAGGCCAAGGCGAGCAAGGCGAAACAGGCCCAATCCCGCGTCAAGATGCTGGAAAAGATGGAAACCATCCGCGCACCCGAAGATGCCGCGCGCACGGTCTTTTCCTTCCCCGAGCCTGAGGAGCTTTCGCCCCCGATCATCTCGATTGAAAACGGCAGCGTCGGTTACGGCGATACCGTTGTTTTGCGCAACCTCAACCTGCGCATCGATCAGGATGACCGCATCGCCCTTCTGGGCAAGAACGGTCAGGGCAAATCGACCCTGTCGAAACTCCTGTCCGGCCGCCTGACCGCCATGGGCGGCAAGACCACGCAATCGACCAAGCTGCGCATCGGCTTTTTCGCGCAGCATCAGGTGGATGAACTGCGGATCGAGGAAACGCCCCTCCAGCACCTTTTGCGCGAACGCCCGGCTGAGGGTCAGGCCAAGCTGCGCGCGCGTCTGGCCGGCTTCGGTCTGGGGGCAGCACAGGCCGAAACCGAAGTGGGCCGCCTCTCGGGTGGGCAAAAAGCCCGTCTCTCGCTGCTCTTGGCCACCCTGCCCGCGCCGCATCTGCTGATCCTCGACGAGCCGACCAACCACCTCGATATCGAGAGCCGCGAAGCACTGGTCGAGGCGCTCACCGCCTATTCCGGTGCGGTGATCCTTGTCAGCCACGACATGCACCTGTTGTCGATGGTTGCCGATCGGCTGTGGCTGGTGCAGGACGGCACCGTGCGCCCCTATGAGGATGACCTGGAAACCTATCGGAAAATGCTGCTGCAATCCGATACGCCCGCCAAGTCCAAGGACAAGGACAAACCGCGCGAGGCCGCCCCCAAACCCAGCCGCGACCAGCTCATGGCCCTGCGCGCCGAGGTGCGCAAATGCGAAGAACGCGTCAACAAGCTCAACGAGATGGGCGACAAGCTGGCGAAGAAGCTCGCCGATCCCACGCTTTACGACGAGCGCAAGGACGAGCTGCACATCTGGCAAAAGAAATACGCCGAACTGCGCGAAGCCCTCGACCGGGCCGAGGCCCTGTGGATGGCAGCCCTCGAAAAACTCGAGAAGGCCGAGGCGTAAGCCGGGCCTTCCCTGCATCCTCCCCCGCCGCAGCCCTGTGTGGGCGCAAAGCCCGGCCCTTGGCGGCGCCCATAGCCATTCTGCCGCAAAGCCCCGATCCACGTCACGCGGCGCGCGGCGCGCAGGTTGCGCCAGACAGCACAGGTGGTCTGTTGGCCCATGGTCGGCATCACTTGAAGCACCGCGCCAAGCCAGGCCCGCAGCATGGCAAGGCGACACAGAAGTGGGTGGTTGAAATTCGACATTGTCCCGGCATCCTCAGCCACGTCATTTCCCTGCGATGATTAGCGATAGTGTTTGAACAAATCATGAACATACTGGCGCAGACTGCAACTTGTCTTGTGGCCTGCGCACATGCCTGCGATTGCCCAATCCGTTAAAATTTCCCTAACGCCGCCGAATAACCCATTGAATTTTCACAATCCGAAAAATGTCCCACGGTGGGACATCCCCCCGAAAGCCCCTTGCCGCCCGGCGCGCCCACCCGCTAGGGTGCGGCATGGATACGACCTTTCTCATCGGTGCCTTCGTCACCCTCTTCGTGATCATCGACCCCATCGGTCTGGTGCCCCTCTTCGTGGCCCTGACCCAAGGCATGACCGCCGCCGAGCGCCGCGCCATCGGGCTGCGCGCCGTCCTCGTCGCGGCCTTCATCCTGCTGCTCTTCGCCGCGGCAGGCGAGGCTGTGCTGGGCTTCGTCGGCATCTCCATGCCCGCCTTCCGCATCGCGGGCGGCATCCTTCTGTTCCTCACCGCCCTCGACATGCTGTTCGAGCGCCGCGCCAAGCGGCGGCAGGACCAGACCGGCGAGGATCGCCCGGATCCCTCCGTCTTCCCCCTCGCCATCCCCCTGATCGCAGGCCCCGGCGCCATCGCGACGATGATCCTGCTGGCGGGCGAACATCCCGGCTTCACGGGGCTTGCCACCATCACCGCCGTCATGCTGGCGGTGCTGGTGATCGTGATGCTGCTGTTTCTGTCCGCCTCCCTTTTCGAGCGCGCCTTGGGCCGTGTCGGGATCAACGTGGTGACCCGCTTGCTGGGCATGCTGCTGGCCGCCCTCTCGGTCCAGTTCGTGCTGGACGGCCTGCGCGATTTCGGATTTGCCGGCTGATTGCAGCGGCGCCACGCACTCCTATATCAAGGGCAGCAAAGGGGGCACGTCATGGGCAGCGAGGATATCGGCAGATTGACCTATCTGGTCCTGCTGGGAGCGGTGATCGTGTTCTGGTTCGTGGTCCAGAACCGCCAATCCATGGGCAAGACCCTGCAACAGGCGCTGGTATGGGGACTGCTGTTTCTGGGCGTGATCGCGGCGTTCGGGCTGTGGTCCGATATCCGCCAAACGGTCCGTCCCACCCAATCGGTGATCAGCGCGGATGGGCGGATTGAACTGCCCCGCGCCGCCGACGGGCATTACTACCTGACGGCCGAGGTCAACGGCGCGCCGATCCGGTTTCTGGTGGATACCGGTGCCACGGATATTTTCCTCAGCCGTGCCGACGCCATGGCTGCGGGTCTTGATCCGGCCAACCTGCCCTTCATCGGCAGCGCCATGACCGCGAACGGGCCGGTCCGTACGGCCCCCGTCCGGTTGGACAGCATCCGGCTGGGCCATCATGAGGATCGCGGGCTGCGCGCCTTTGTCAACGAGGGCGAGATGCGGGAATCCCTGTTGGGCATGGCCTATCTGCAGCGCTTTTCATCCGTCGAGATCCGGCAAGGCGCGCTGATCCTGACACGCTGAGCCTGCCCTTCATCGTTCTGCAAATACTCAAAAACCGACATACGCCTCAGGCGCTGCGTTCGGCCTTCATCTCCCATCGGCCCGATTCCTCGGACCAGTATTGGGCGGCGCAGCCTGCATCGGTCAGCGACTTCCACTGGCCGCGCGCCACCTGCAGCGCGGTGGGATCGTTGCCATCAAAGATCACGCAGACCCGCTGCAGGCGCTGCACCTCGGCGGGGTCCACCTCGGCCCCGTCGATTGCCATCAGGCAGGCGGGATCATTCGCCGCATCAGGCGCAAGGGTCAGCAGCACGGGCTGCGCCGCGTCATGGGGACCATTCGCCAGACCATGCGGCAGGAACCCATCGGGCGCGCCAAGCCAAAGCTGGCGGTCCAGCCAGTCCATCCGCGCCGGATCGCGACCGCGGACCGCCACGCGCCAGCCCGCCTGCATCGCCCGGCCCAGAAGCTGCGGCAACGCCACCTCAAGAGGGTTGCGGGTCAGGTGATAGAAATAGGCGGCCCCCATTCTCCCTGTCCCTCCTCAGCCCTCGAACCGGTCGGCCACCAGACGGTTGAGCGCCATGACACCCCAGCCGGTCGCGCCCTTGGGCGCGTAGGCCGTGTCTTCCTTGACGCTGGCGACCCCGGCGATGTCGAGATGGACCCAAGGCATGTCGTCCTTGATGAACCGCTGCAGAAACTGCGCCGCCGTGATCGCCCCGGCATCGCGCCCGCCCACGTTCTTCATGTCGGCAATGGCGGATTTCAGCTTGGCGTCATAGGCGGCCCCCAAGGGCATGCGCCATGCCCCCTCGCCCTCGACCTCGGCGGCTTTCAGAACCGCGTGGCACAGGGTATCGTCGTTGGAGAAGACGCCCGCTTTTTCATGGCCCAGACCGATGATGATCGCGCCGGTCAGGGTGGCCAGATCGACGATCCCGGCGGGTTTGAACCGATCCTGCGCATACCACAGGACGTCGGCCAGAACCAGACGGCCTTCGGCATCGGTATTGATCACCTCGATCGTGTCGCCTTTCATGGAGCGGACCACATCACCCGGACGGGTGGAGCGGCCCGAGATCATGTTTTCGACAAGTCCGACAAGCCCCACGACATTGGCGCGGGCCCCGCGCCGGGCCAGCGTGTGCATGACGCCCGCCACCACGCCCGCGCCGCCCATGTCCATGGTCATGTCTTCCATACCGCCCGCGGGTTTGAGGCTGTAGCCGCCCGTGTCGAAGACCACGCCCTTGCCCACCAGTGCCAGCGGTGCCGCATCCTTGGCGCCGCCCTGCCAGTGCATCACCACCAGTTTAGACGGGCTTTCGCTGCCGTGCCCCACGGATAGCAGGCTGCCCATGCCCAGTTTTTCCATGTCGGCTTCTTCCAGCACCTCGACCGTGACGCCCAGATCACGCAGGGCCAGCAACTGTTCGGCAAAGCTGGTCGTGGTCAGGATATTGGCGGGCGCGCTGATCAGATCGCGGGTGAAAAACACGCCTTCGACGATGGCGCGCAGCGGCACAAGCGCGGCCTCGACCTCGTCGGGTTTGCTGACCATCAGGGTCACGTCACCTTCGGCGGTGTCGTCCTTGTCATTATCCTTGGCGGATTTCATCGCGTCATAGCTATAGGCGCGCAGGGCCAGACCCAGACCCAGTTCGGCGGCATGGCGGAACCCGCCCGCCATCACGGTCACGGCGGATTTTCCCTTGAGCTTGGCCAGCGTGACCCCGGCCTTGCGCGCTTGGCCCGTGTCGGCGCGGCGTGGCAGGTGGACCACGTCGACCGCTTCGGCCTCCATCCCGGCGGGATAGGCCAGTGTGATCGCTTCGCCGGGTTTGAGTTTGCTGAAGCGGTCCGACGCCAGCATCCGTGCCAGCGCCCCGCGCGTCAGCCGGTTCACGCGGCGCGCGGCAACATCCAGAGCATCCGCGCTGTCCACCAGCAAGGCGATGCGGCCCTGCAATGTGGCAAGCGCCTCGATATCGGTGGACGCGGCATGGATGCGGACGGGATCGGTCATGGAATTCTCCTGCACATGATCTGGGATTGCGGGTTGGCGGCTACCCTAGCGGTGGGTCGCCGGCTTGACCAGATAGCAGTTTTACCCCCCCGTCACATCGGGTAACCTTATGCCTGTCATGATGTGACACCGGGGGAATTGAGTGGCGAGATTCGACAGATACCTGCTGTCGCAGATGATGGTCCTGTTCGGCTTTTTCGCGCTGATCCTGGTATCGATCTACTGGATCAATCAGGCGGTGCGGTTGTTCGACAGGCTGGTCGGTGACGGCCAGTCGGCCATGGTCTTTGTCGCGTTTTCCCTGCTGACCCTGCCCAATGTGATCCGTCTGGTGCTACCGGTCGCGGCCTTTGCGGGGGCGGTCTATGTGACCAACCGGGATCTTAAACCACGCGTCTTCAAGACCGCAGCAGGGCTCATGAGCTTCTGCCTGGAGCTCGACGCAAAGGTATTCAGCTGCCCTCTCCGAGAAGGTGAGAGAGGCACGTGGGAGTTTGAGACGACAAGGTATCCTACCAGCGGCTAGCCTCGTTCTCTGGGGGCTTTCAGGCCCTTCCACTTATGCACAATCCGTTATCGATCTCGATGCTCCAGACCGTGTTGGTCGACTGACCAGTAGCGTTCTCGACTTTGCAAGACCCCAACCCGAGCAAAGCGACGGTGTCGCACGCTCTGAGGTCGTCCCTCTTGATTCACCACGCCTGTCTCCGCAGCACCTTTGCCATAAATATTTGCGGTAT
>NCJR01000034.1 GCA_002282555.1 Rhodobacterales bacterium 34-62-10 | reverse complement strand
CGGGCTTCGGTCGATGCCCATGCTGCTATTGCGGGCCTGCCGAACCTGCGGCCTGCGATCCCGCTGGATGCCACCGCGCCGGGTTGGGGGGCGGGCCACGCCGGGCAGGACCTGATCGTCCTGGTGAATCTGCTGCATCTGATCAGCGACGCTGAGGCGAAAACCCTGATCGCCGAAGTCGCCCAAGCTTTGGCCCCCGGTGGACGATTCATCCTCTACGGGCCGTTCCTGCGCGATGGGGAAACCACATCGGAAGGTGACACGGCCTTCCACGCCTCGCTCCGCACTCAAGACCCTGAAATCGGGTACAAGGACGATTGGGATGTGATCGACTGGATTCACACAAATTGGCTGGAACTGGTACAGGTCGTCGAAATGCCCGCCAACAACTTGGCCTTTGTCGCGCGGCGTCCCTGAACGGATTTTATGATCAGGATCAAGGCGGGCAATGTGCCGCTGTGATCTTCCCTTGCCTGACGCAACCAAAGGCTAAGGACCCGGCATGACGTGGAACGAAAAACTCGACAGTACCCGCGATCAGTTACGCGCGCTGAACAAGGCCATCCCCGACGCGACCCGCGCCTTTGGCAGCTTGGGCAAAGCGGTCAAGGAAGGCGGCGTTCTGGAATTCAAGACCAAGGAATTCGTGGCCCTTGGCATCGCCATCGCCACCCGCTGCGAGGCTTGTATCGTGTTGCATGTCGAAACACTGATCCGAGCCGGGGCCAGCCGCGAGGAGATCAGCGACGTTTTGGCCATGACCATCCAAATGGGCGGCGGACCGTCGATGATGTATGCCGCCAAAGCGCTGGAATGCTATGACGAGATGACAGCCACCGCGGACTGAGACAGCAGAGGGGGCGTGTCGCCACGCCCCCGGATTGCTTATGCATCCTTCCGGATCGTGGCGTTGGCCGGATCATAGGGGCTGTCCTCAACCACACGCGCATCCCAAAGCTGGTCGAACATCTTGACCTTCAGCGCGGTACCCGGCATCGCCAGATCGGGGCGGACATAGCCCATCCCGATGCTTTGGCCGAAATGCACCGAATACCCGCCCGACGTCAGGCGCCCGACGCGGCTGCCATCCACCGTGTAAAGCGCCTCACGTCCCCACGGATCGGCATCTGCCGGGCCATCCACAAGGATCGTCACGCATTTGGAGCGGATGCCCAAGGCCTCCATCGCGGCCTTGCCCCGGAAGTCTTTGGACAGGTCCACGAAACGCGGCAGATCAGCCTCCAAAGGCGTGGCGTCGCGACCGAGCTCGTTGCCAAAAGCGCGATAGGATTTCTCCTGCCGCAGCCAGTTCTGCGCCCGTGCGCCCACCAGCTTCATGCCATGGTCTGCGCCCGCCTTTTCCAGCAGATCGAACAGGTAGTTCTGCATTTCGATCGGATGGTGCAATTCCCAGCCCAGTTCACCGGTATAGGCCACACGGATCGCATTGACCGGGCACATGCCCAGCTCAATCTGCCGCGCACTCAGCCACGGGAATCGCTTGTTTGACAGCGCGGTTTCGGGATCAGCATCCTTGATCACCGCCTTCAGCACATCACGGGATTTCGGCCCGGCGATAGCAAAGACGCCCCATTGGGTGGTGACGTTCTGGATCTCGATATAGCCGAAATCGCCCATCTTATCGGCGGCGGATTTGCGCAGGAAATCCCCGTCATAGTCGGTCCATGCCCCGGCACTGACCAGATAATACTCATCTTCGGTCAGACGTACGATCGTGTATTCGGTACGTGTGGTGCCGTGATCTGTCAGTGCATAGGTCAGGTTGATCCGACCCACCTTGGGCAGTTTGTTGCAGGTGAACCAATCCAGAAACTGCGTCGCACCGGGACCTTTGACGATATGTTTGGTAAAGGCGGTGGCGTCGATCAGGCCCACGCCGTCGCGGATCGCCTTGGCTTCCTCAACAGCATATTGCCACCAGCCGCCACGCCGGAATGACCGGGCGTCATGGTCAAAACTCTCAGGCGCATCCTGCGGACCATAGTAGTTGGGCCGTTCCCAGCCGTTCACATGGCCAAACTGCGCGCCTCGCGCCTTCTGGCGGTCATAGGCGGGGGCCGTCCGCAGCGGGCGGCAGGCTTCACGCTCTTCATCCGGGTGATGCAGGATGAAGACATGCTCATAGCATTCCTCATTCTTGCGCGCGGCATATTCGGTGGTCATCCAACTGCCGTAACGCTTGGGATCAAGGGCGGCCATGTCGATCTCGGCCTCGCCCTCAACCATCATCTGCGCCAGATAATAGCCGGTGCCGCCAGCGGCGGTGATGCCAAAGCTGAAGCCTTCGGCCAGCCACATGTTGCGCAGACCGGGTGCGGGGCCGACCAGCGGGTTGCCATCGGGCGTGTAGCAGATCGGGCCGTTGAAATCGTCCTTGAGGCCCACGGATTCCGACGACGGAATACGGTGGATCATCGACATATATTCCTCTTCGATCCGCTCCAGGTCCAGCGGGAAGAGATCGGCGCGGAAGCTGTCGGGCACGCCGAATTCGAACCGCGCGGGCGCATTGCGCTCATAGGGGCCAAGAATCCAGCCGCCGCGCTCCTCCCGCACATACCATTTGGCATCGGCATCGCGCAGCACCGGATGCTCCATCCCGCCCGCCTTGCGATAGGCGACCAGTGCGGGATCAGGCTCGGTGACGATGAACTGATGCTCGACTGGAATCGCGGGCGACTTGATCCCCAACAGCCGCGCCGTGCGCTGTGCGTGGTTGCCCGTGGCGGTCACGACATGTTCGGCGGTGATGACGATCCGCTCGTCCGAGGGCACCAAATTGCCGCCCTTTTCCACCATCTTGGTGCAGGTCACCTGCCACTCGGACCCGGTCCAGTGATAGGCATCGGCCTGCCATTTCCGCTCGATCATCACGCCGCGCTGACGCGCGCCTTTGGCCATGGCCATCGTCACGTCAGCCGGATTGATATAGCCATCCGTGGGGTGGTAGATCGCGCCCTTCAAATCCTCGGTCCGCACCAAGGGCCAACGGTCCTTGATCTGGGCGGGCGTCATCCATTCATAGGGAACGCCGCAGGTTTCCGCCGTGGTGGCATAGACCATGTATTCGTCCATCCGCGCCTGCGTCTGTGCCATGCGCAGGTTGCCGACGACGGAAAAGCCCGCATTCAGCCCGGTTTCGGCCTCCAGCGATTTGTAGAATTCGACCGAATATTTGTGGATATGCGTGGTCGCGAAGGACATGTTGAACAGCGGCAGAAGGCCCGCCGCATGCCAGGTAGAGCCGGAGGTCAGTTCGTCACGTTCCAGCAGCATCACATCCTGCCACCCGGCACGCGCCAGATGATAGGCAATCGATGTGCCCACCGCGCCACCACCGACGACCAGAGCTTTGACATGTGTTTTCATGGTGCCTGCGACTCCCTTGGATCAAGCGTTGGCCGATCAATAGCAGCCACAGAAATGCGCGAGTGAACCAGCCGACGCAATCCTGTCTGAAAGCGACGCGGCGCAGGAAAGCGACGCGCGGCGCGGCCTATTCGCCCAGTGCCACACCTTCACGCCGGGGATCGGCACCGCCCTGCAAGCCATCCGCTGTGATGGCAATCGCATGCAGACCCGATGTCTGCGCGCCGATCTTCACCTCATAGCCCATCGCCTGCAATGGGGCGGCCAGTGCTGCAGCTTCGGTGCCTTCCTCAAGGTCATAGGTGCCGAAGCGGTTCAACGCGTGCCCCATGCTGACCGCTTGCTGCACATCCATGCCCCAGTCCAGATGCGCGATCAGGGCCTGCGTCACATAGCCGATGATCGAACTTCCACCGGGGCTGCCAATCGCCAGAACGGGCACACCATCGCGCAGCACGATGGTCGGGGCCATGGAACTGCGCGGGCGTTTCCCCGGCTCCACCCGGTTGGCAATCGGCACGCCGCCGTCATGACTGCGGAAGGAAAAATCCGTCAGTTCGTTGTTCAACAAGAACCCGCCCGCCATGACGCGCGACCCGAAAGCATTTTCGATGGTCGAGGTCATGGAGAGCACATTGCCATAGCGATCCACGATCGAAATATGGGTGGTCGAGGGTTGCTCCAACGTGACACCATCCGCCCAAAGCAGCGAGTGATCGAACTCAGGCGTGCCAGCCGTCACCTCTGGCAAGGCATCGTCCCCCGCCAGCAGGATCGCCCGCCCTTGCAGATAGGATGGATCAAGCATCCCCTGCACCGGAACGGGCACGAAATCCGTGTCGGCGACATAGCGGCCCCGGTCGGCAAAGGCCAAGCGGCTGGCATCGCCAATCAAGCGCCAGCTTTCTGGATTGTCGGGGCCAAGCGCCGTCAGATCATGGTCCTGCACCATGCCCAGAACCTGCCCTATCGCCAGCGCCCCCGAGGACGGCGGCCCCATCCCGCAGACCTGCCATAATCTATAGGGCGCACAAACCGGGGCGCGCTCCTTGACGCGGTAGATCGCCAGATCAACGGGTTCCAGAACACCGGGATTACCTGCCGCGCCCTTCACCGCTGCGACGATCTTTTCGGCAATAGGCCCGGTATAAAACCCGTCTGCGCCCTGTTCCGCCAGAACCCGCAGGGTCGCGGCATAGGCCGGATTGCGCAGGGTATCACCCTCAACCAAGGGCTTGCCGCCCGGCAGGAAATAGGCTGCGGTGTCGGGATGTATTGCCAGCCGTTCCGCATCGCCCGCCACCAGCGTGGCCAAGCGCGGCGAGACGGTAAAACCATCCTCGGCCAGCCGGATCGCGGGCTCCAGAAGCCCCGCCCAATCGTTGCGCCCCCAGCGGCGATGCGCCTCGGCCATCAAGGCCGGAGTGCCGGGCGTGCCGACGCTGCGCCCGCCGACGACAGCCTCAAAAAACTTCAGCGGCTCGCCTGCGGCATCCTGAAACAGACGCGGCGTTGCCGCCAGGGGGGCGGTCTCGCGCCCATCAAGTGTGGTCAGCTCGCCAGTGCCCGCATCATACCAGACAAGGAATGCCCCGCCCCCAAGACCCGATGATTGCGGCTCGACCAGACCCAATACTGCCTGCACTGCGACCATCGCATCGGCCGCCGTGCCACCTGTCGCCAAAACGTCCGCCCCTGCCTGTGACGCCAGCGGATGCGCCGCGACAACCATCCAGTCCTGCGCCAGAACCGGCCGCCCCTCAGCCTTGTCCCGGGCACTCGCCGCCTCGGGTGCCACCGCATCCGCCGTCTGCTGCGCCGGCGCCATAGTTGCAAAGCCGCAAACCGCAACCAGTGTCAGAACAAGATGTTTCACGACAGCCTCCTTTTTATGGCGTTTCGATTTTACCCTGAGATAAAACTGATCACCTCACGCATTGAAATCTTTGATTTCAGGCAGTGTTAGGTGATTCAGGTTTAATCAATAACGCTTTCATTCGGGGCGTCAGTGGCCCCTTACAGCATGGATGGCACGACCTGATCCGGCGGGCGGTGCCCATCGGCAAAGGTCTTGATATTGATGATCACCTTCTCGCCCCTTTCGGCACGGCCTACGCGCGTGGCCGATCCCATATGCGGCAGCAGCACCACATTGGGCAGATCGCGCAGGCGCGGGTTTACATCGGTGCCATGTTCGTAAACGTCCAGCCCCGCCCCCGCCAACTCGCGCGCCTCCAGCATCCGGGTCAGGGCGTTTTCGTCAATCACCTCACCACGCGAGGTGTTCACGATCACCGCATCGGGCTTCATCAGCTTCAGCCGCCGTGCGTTCATCAGATGGAAGGTCGAGGGCGTGTGCGGGCAGTTTATGCTGATCACATCCATCCGTGCCACCATCTGATCAAGGCTTTCCCAATAGGTGGCCTCCAGCTTGTCCTCGATCTCAGGGCGCAGGCGGCGGCGGTTGTGGTAGTGGATCTGCATCCCGAAGGCGCGGGCGCGCCGCGCCACCGCCTGCCCGATCCGGCCCATGCCCAGAATACCCAGCCGCCGCCCGCCAATGCGCCCGCCAAGCAGCGCCGTCGGGGACCAGCCGGTCCATTTGCCCTCGTTCATGATGGCCAACCCCTCCGGCATTCGCCGGATCACCGCCAGCATCAGGGCCATGGTCATGTCCGCCGTATCATCGGTCAGAACGCCGGGCGTATTCGACACCAGAATCCCGCGCTGTCGCGCCGTGGCCACGTCGATATGATCGACCCCTGCCCCGTAATTGGCGATCAACCGCATCTGCGGCCCCGCCTGCGCAATCAGCCCTGCGTCAATCTCATCGGTCAAGGTTGGCACCAAGACATCAGCCGTGGCCATCGCCTCGACCAGTTCGGCACGTGTCATGGGCGTGTCATCCTCACGCAGCTGCACATTGAACAATTCCTTCATCCGTGTCTCGACCGCTTCGGGCAAGCGTCGCGTCACGACAACACTCAGACGTGCAGTTGGCATTCAGGCCCTCCCCTTCTTTCCAAATCAGCTGGCTGATGGCATGGTGGCGGATGAACCGGCGGGGCACAAGAACCCCATTCCAGATTTCACCCGGTCAGAGCAGATAGAAGGCAGGCAGACGCAATGAAAAAGCTGAGTTTTCGGGCGGACCGCGGGTCTGTGCGGGCAAAACGGATCATGGCGGGGGTTCTGGCCGCGCTCCTGATATGGCCTCTCACCTCCACGGCGCAGACGGCAGACAAGGGCAGCGTCACCAACCTGCCCCTGCCACGTTACGTCTCGATCAAATCAGGCGAGGTCAATGTGCGGCGCGGCCCCTCGCTGACCCATCGCGTCGACTGGGTGTTCACCCGCGAGGATATGCCGGTCGAGATCACTGCCGAGCATGGCCACTGGCGGCGCGTACGCGACCGAGACGGCGCAGGCGGCTGGGTGCATTATTCGCTTTTGTCTGGGACGCGAACCGTGATCGTGGATCAGGACCTTCTGGCCCTGCAAAGCCGCCCTGACCCTGCCGCCCCTGCGATTGCCAAGCTGGAACAAGGCGTCGTGGCACGACTTGACGATTGCACTCCGGACTGGTGCCGTCTCTCTGCGGGGGGCTACCGCGGCTGGGCACCGAAAACCGCACTGTGGGGCGTCAAACCAGACGAGGTCCGCGATTGACCCTGCGAAACGCAAAACCCGACGATTTTTTCAAGAACGGGACTTGAACCCATCCCGATGTCAGAGTAATCAGCCCATCACGTTGGGGCGTGGCCAAGTGGTAAGGCATCGGTTTTTGGTACCGTGTACCGTAGGTTCGAATCCTACCGCCCCAGCCAACTTACTCGAGAGACAAGATTTTCCTTGGTTGCATGGTGGGTGACTGTGCTGTCCGGATGGCAAGTGCCCCATCCGTTCTACCGTTCCCCATAGATCGCCTCCTTTGCTGCACATTATGCTATCAAGGAGCGGCACCAAACCGCGACAGGTCCAGATTGCATTTGTTCAACCTTTCCGGCGCAACCGCAGATCGGAACGCGCGTAGGTCAAATCGACATTTTCCTGAATTAAGATTACTGCGACGCCCATGACGCAGAATTGAAGCATCGGAGAGTCCCGGCCTGCGGCTGCACTGATCAGTAATCAGCCGGTTTCCGGCCATGCTATTTGCTTCAGACCACGACTGACTCAGCCGCGGTTTACGCGGCTTTCAACAACCCGATCATCCACAGGACAGAATTACTGCTTCGCAAAACTCGGATATGATGCGGGAAATATGTCCGCCACAGGCGGATTACCCCATGTGCGATCAGGATATTTCGCAACCAGCATATCGAATTGAGTTTGGGCGCGGGACCGGGCCGCCGCCATGTCGAATCCGGCCACGTGACCGTCGCGCATTGCAAGCCTCCCATCGACAAATACCGCACGAGTCACGCGGCCGGTCGCGCCAAGGATCAGAGTGCGCACTGGATCGACGCGCGGCGCCATCAATGCGTCCTGCATATCGAAGATCGCGATATCGGCTTTGGCGCCGGGTTCCAATCGACCAAGGTCTGAGCGCCCAAGCGCGGTAGCGCCCCCCAAGGTGGCAGCGTCAAGCATATGCTCGGGTGAAGCTTCCGCGATAGCATCACCTGCCATCCGCGCCATCATCACACCCACGGCCATATTCAGAACCATGTCGGGCGGGGCTGTATCCGTGCCCATGCCGATATTGATCCCCATTTCTCGCAGCTTACCGAAGGATCGTAGCATCGCGCCTGAGCGTGCAAACACCAGCGGGCAATGAGCGACCGTTACTCCATGAGCGGCGTAAAGACGAAGATCATCATCCGTGGCATAGGTCGCGTGTGGCGCGATGAGGCGCGGCGACAGCGCGCCGAAACTCGCCATCCATTGCGGCGCCGTGGTGCCGTGCAGCGCCCGCACAGTGTCACGCTCCATTTGCCCCTGCGCCATGTGCAGGCGCACAGGGACGTCAAGGTCTTCCGCCGCTTCCATGGTGCGAGTCAGTAACGCCTGGGTGCAGGTCTCTACCCGGTCAGGGGCCAGCATACCCTGCACCAGCCCATCGAAGCGACCTGCCTGCGAGGTGATGAATGCCAACGCATCCTCGAGTCCGGCCAGACCGCGGGCCTCGTCGAACCGGGGTTCAAGCACGCCTGGTGCGGTGCAGACCATCCCGCCAGAACGATAGGCCGGCCCCAGCCAGACCCGCAACCCAAGTTCGCCCGCAGCCTCCGCCGCCGCCTCGAACTCAGCGACAGTCTCACCCCACTCGCGGTAGAACAGCGAGGCGATGGGAAGAGCCGAGGTGATGCCGTTGCACAGAAGCTGCGCAAAACTGAAACGCTTTTGAAAAGCCAGTTCCTCGAGAGAATACATCTCATAGGGGCCACGGCGGACGTAGTCTTCGGGCCAGACCCGGCCCTTGGCCCAGGCCGGACCGCAATCAACGCCCAGCGTGGTCGTATCCAGATCGGACAACGCGTCAAGGTCGATAAGACCTGGGCTGATCAGAACCTCGCCCAGATCGTAGCGTCTGGCCACCTCGCCCTCGAAACGAACACCCACATAGATGATCCGGTCCGCCTCTATCACCACCTCGCCGTTTTCCAGGAAACTGTGACTACCGTCCTGATGCGCGACGATCCAGCGCGCGGCCAGCGCCGTCCGACCCTTGGGACGTTTGCCCAGTTCAAGATCACAGAGCATCACGGCACCTCCGCCACAGGCTTACCCTCGCGTCCGGTCACCCGGCCACCTTTGACAGTAAGTTGCACAGGGCCACCCAGCGCCACGGCTTCGGCCAAAGTCCGTCCAGGGATTAGCGCCAGATCGGCAGTGCAGCCTACTGCCAACCGATGATCCGTGACGCCCATCACTGTCGCACCTCCTGTGGTTACAAGGTCCAGCACCACTTCCAAATCAGCATCAGCGCGCAAGTTGTTCTTCTGGGCCACGATCCTCGCGCGGTCCAGCATATCGGGTCTGTTCCAAGGGTTCCACGTATCCAAAACCCCGTCACAGCCGGCGCCCATCCGCAGACCAGCGCTTTGCACCCGCTTGACAGATGGCACTTCTCGTGACGGCGCACCGGTGGTAAGGATTGCTATGTCCTGAGCAGCCAGTTCAACCAGCAAACCCTCGACCCGGTTCCAGTCAGGCATGCCAAGGCAGAAGGCGTGGCTAATCGCGACCCTTCCCTTCATTCCCAAAGCCGCCGTGCGTTCAAGGATCAGTTCCAGCGAAAACGCCCCCATCTCGCCCGGTTCATGCAAGTGGATGTCGATGCCGCGCCCGTATTTGTCCGCCAGCGCGAAGATCGCATCCAAATGGCCTTTCGGGTCGCGGTCGATGCCGCAGGGGTCCAGGCCGCCCACCAGATCGGCCCCCATCGCCATGGCCCGGTCCAGCAGGTCCAGCGTGCCGGGGCGGATCATCAGGCCGGATTGCGGGAACGCGACGATCTCGATCTCTACTGTGCCGCGCAGGGCATCGCGGGTTTGCAGGACGCCCTCCAAAACCGCCAGACCGTTTTCCGTGTCGACATCCACATGGCTGCGGATATGGGTTGTGCCATTACCCACCAATGCCAGTGCGTGCCGCATGGATTGACGCGCGGGATCAAGGCCCAACTCGCGGCGCGCGCCGCGTTCATTTTTGATCATAGCGCTGAGGGCGGTGCCGACGGCATTTTCATACCAGTCCATACCCATCACGGTCTTGTCCAGATGGGTATGCGCCTCAACCAGACCGGGGATGGCGATAGCACCGCCTGCGTCCTCGGTCGCGATCCCGGGGGCGTCGATCCCTGGCGCGATGACGGCGACCTTGCCGCCCCGGATCAGCAGGTCGGTGGCGGGAGCCCCCATCGGGCGCAGGTTGCGGATCAGCAGGTCAGTCATGCGGCCTCCGGGGCGAAGCCCCCTGTTTTGACGCGCGGCCAGGCATAGCCGCCCAGTTTCGATGTGCGGTAACCCATGCCGACCAAAGCTTCGGCCTGCCGGACGGCGGCGGTGACGCCGTCGATCACCAGAATGCCCGTATCCTGCGAGAGCTTGTCGCAAAGCTCAGCCATCCCGGCACAGCCAAGGATCACGGCCTCAGCCCCGTCCTCTGCGCGGGCCGCACGGATTTCGGCAGCGATAAGGGCTTCGGCGCAGACAGGGTCCTCCTCCAACGCCAGAACCGGCAGGTCGATGGCGCGCACACGGCGGCAGCGGCGCCCTGCACCATAGGCATCAGCCAGATCCTCGATGATCGGGACAGAACGCGGCAGGGTCGTCACGACGGAAAAGCGCGCAGACAGGGTCATTGCCACGCTGATGGCTGCCTGACAGAGGCCCAGAACAGGGCCAGCCGCCACTTCGCGGGCGGCGGAGAGGCCGGGATCGTCGAAACAGGCGATGACATGAGCCGCAGCACCGCGCGCTTCGGCGGCGCGGATGGCTGACAGCATCGCAGGCACAGCCAGCGCCTCGTCAGCATAGCCTTCGATCGAGGCGGGCGTACCCTGCCCCGTGCCAAGGTCGATCTGCGTGCCCGGTGACGCGACACGCCGCGCCGCGCGTCCGATCTGGTCGGTCATTCTGGCAGTGGCATTGGGGTTGATGACATGAATAAGCATCAGTGTGCCTTTTCTGTCTGCGGCGTCAGTTGGGCTGCTTCCCATTCCGCCGCCTCAGCCGGTTTCAACAGCTCGAACTGGCGATCCGCCACGATGTAATTGTCGGCATGAAGCCGGGCGATGGGCTGGTAAACGTCAGGGTTCACATAGCGGCCCTGCGCATCAATGCAGTCGTCGCGCACGGTCATTTCCACCACCTCGCCCAGAATGATGGCGCGGCGCGGAAAGTCGATGATCCGCTCGACCCGACATTCCATGGCGCAAGGGGTGCGGGTGATGTAGCGGGCGTCGATCTGGCGGCAGGGGGCGGTGTCCAGCCCGGCAAAGGCAGGCTCGTCCACATCGGGGGTGAAGTTGACGCCGCACAGGATCATCGCCTCGGCCAGTTCCATATCCACCATGTTGACGCAGAATT
>NCJR01000285.1 GCA_002282555.1 Rhodobacterales bacterium 34-62-10 | reverse complement strand
GAGGGAGAGCCCTTCTGCCCCAACGTCGTGCTGGATCGGGGCGTGTTTTGTGGCAAGACTGGCGGGTAAATCCAAGGAGGAACCCGCATGAGCCGCGTATCTGTCGAGATCAAGGACCATATCGCCAATGTCACCCTGACGCGGGGCGACAAGATGAATGCCGTGGACCCGGCCATGGCCGAAGCGGTGGTGGAGGCAGGGACGGGGTTGATCGACAACGCCGATATCCGGGCCGTGGTGCTGTCGGGCGAGGGGCGGGCGTTTTGCGCGGGCCTCGACGTGGCGAGTTTCGCGGCTTTCGCGGCGCAGGACCCGGAGGCGCGGATCATGCCGCGCAGCCACGGTGATGCGAACCTGATGCAGCAAGTGGCGCTGGTCTGGCGCGCGGTGCCGGTGCCGGTGATCGCGGCGCTGCATGGTGTGGCCTTTGGCGCGGGGTTCCAGATGGCCTTGGGCGCGGATGTGCGGATCGCGGCCCCTGATACCAAGGTCGCCATCATGGAGATGAAATGGGGGCTGGTGCCCGATATGGGGGGCATGGTGATCCTGCCGCAGCTGGCGCGGACGGATGTGATCCGGCGCATGACCTATACCGCGGAACCCATTGATGCGGCGCAGGCTTTGGGCTGGGGGCTGGTGACGGAACTGGCCGATGATCCGCTGGCGGCGGCGCGGGCCATGGCTGCGGTGATCGCGGGCAAAAGCCCCAGCGCAATGCGGGCGGCCAAGCGGTTGATCGGGCTGGCGGAGCAGGCGGATGCGAAAACCGTGCTGTATCACGAGAGCCGCGAGCAGGTGGACCTGATCGGCAAGCCGCATCAGATGGAGGTCATTGCCGCAAATATGCAGGGGCGCGCGCCGAAATTCGGTTGAGGTTTTGCGCGCTTGCGGTAGTGTGATGGATATTTGAGGCAAGAAGAAACAGCGGTTGCTTCTTCTTGCTCTAAATATCCAATTCGTGGTTGCCTCAGTCGAGTTCGGCCAATTGGGACAGGGCGGTTTTCAGGGTCGCCTCTTCTTCGAGTCGCAGGGCGAGGTTGTCGCGGGTTTCCGCCACGACGTCCTCGGGGGCGGAGGTGGCGAAGTTGGGGTTGGTCAAACGTCCCTTGAGGCCGCCGATTTCCTTGGCGAGTTTTTCGAGGGTTTTTTCGAGGCGTGATTTTTCCTCGGCCACGTCGATGATATCGGCCAGCGGCAGGCCGAAAATGCCGCCTTCGACGGGAATCGTGACGGTGCCTTTGGGGAAGGCGGGCACTTCGGTCAGGCTGTCGATGCGGGCGAGTTTGCGGATCAGCGCCTCGTTGCGGGTCCACGCGTCGCGGCCCGCGTCATCCAGTTCGCGCAGGACCATCGGCACTTGCAGGCCCGCGGGCACGCGCATCTGGGCGCGAGCGGAGCGGACGGCGTCGATCAGGCCGATGACCCACGTCATCTCACGATCCGCTGCGGGATCGGCAAGGTCCGTTGCGGCGTAGTCGGGCCAGTCGGCATGGACCAGCATCTTGGCGCGGGTGCCGGTCTGGGACCAGAGTTCTTCGGTGATAAAGGGCATGATCGGGTGCAGCAGGATCAGGCATTGATCCAGCACCCATGCCATGACTTTCTGAGTTTCCGCGCGGGTGGCGGCGTCGCCATCCATCAGCAGGGGTTTGGAGAATTCCACATACCAGTCGCAGACCTTGCCCCAGACAAAGGCATAAAGCGCGTTGGCCGCGTCGTTGAAGCGGTAGGCGTCAAGGGCGGCGTCGACTTCGGCGCGGACGCGGGCGGTTTCGCCGATGATCCAGCGGTTCACGGTGGCGGTCGCTTGCGGGGCTGCGCTTTGGGTGGTGTGCCCCTCCCAGACCCCGTTCATTTCGGCGAAACGGCAGGCGTTCCAGATTTTGGTGCCGAAGTTGCGATAGCCTTTGATCCGCTCGGTTGAGAGTTTCAGCACGCCCCCCAGCGCCGCCATCTGCACCATGGTAAAGCGCAGGGCATCAGCGCCGAATTCATCGACGATCTGGAGGGGATCAATCACGTTGCCGCGCGTTTTGGACATTTTCTGTCCCTTCTCGTCGCGGACAAGCTGATGCAGATAGACGGTGTGGAAGGGAACCTCATCCACCACGGCAAGTTGCATCATCATCATGCGGGCGACCCAGAAGAACAGGATATCCTGCCCGGTGATCAGCACATCGGTCGGGAAATAGCGCGCCATTTCCGGGGTTTGCTCGGGCCAACCCAGGGTGCCGATGGGCCAGAGGCCAGAGGAGAACCATGTGTCGAGCACGTCAGGGTCGCGGGTGAGGCGTTTGCCGGGGGCCATGGCCTGCGCCTCGGCCTCGGACGCGGCGCAGTATTCGCGGCCTTCGTCATCGAACCAGACCGGGATCTGGTGGCCCCACCAGAGTTGGCGCGAGATGCACCATGGCTCGATGTTTTCAAGCCAGTGGTAATAGACCTTTTCGCCGCTCTCGGGGATGATCTTGGTCCGTCCCGTGCGGACGGCATCCAGCGCGGGGCCGACAACCTTTGCCGCGTCCACGAACCATTGGTCGGTCAGCATCGGCTCGATCACCACGCCGGAGCGGTCGCCGAAGGGCTGCATGATCTTTTTGGATTCGACCAGTGGCACAAGCTGCGCGTCTTCGGTCCGCATCTCGCCGCCCTCGGACGGTTCCAGCGGGGCTTTGACGGCGGCTTTGCCAAGGCGCGGATCGGTGGCTTCGGTCATCACGGCGAGGCCTTCGGCGGTGATTTCTGCGACCACGCGTTTGCGCGCGTCGAACCGGTCCAGCCCGCGCAGGTGATCGGGGACGAGGTTGAGGGTGTCCACCTCGGCCTCGGTGAATTCCGCGCCGCCTGCGATGGCTTGGGCGCGGGCGGCGGCCTCGGCGTAGGGGGCGCCATCGGCGCGCATCTGGCCGCGCGTGTCCATCAGGCGATACATCGGGATGCCGCCGCGCTTGGCCACCTG
>NCJR01000033.1 GCA_002282555.1 Rhodobacterales bacterium 34-62-10 | reverse complement strand
CCAGCCGCCTGAAACCGGAGCAAAAGCCATGCCCCGGCCGTATCGAGTGCCGTGACGCCGGACAGGTCCAGCCTGCCTGTGCGATCCAACCCGTCAAGACGGGCGCGGTTTTCGGTCAATGTGGCCAGCGTGACCTGCCCGGTCAGCGCCCCGGAGACGGCCATGGGGCCGGGTTCGTCAGCCGCCGACCCGGATGCCACTCAGACCACTCAGAAGCCCGGTCCCGCTGAGGATCCAGAGGATGACGAAGATCACGACCACGGCGTTCAGGATGGATTTGATCTTGCGATCCATCGGGATGTAGGTGTTCACGACCCACAGAAGAACACCGACAACGATGAGGGTGATGACAAGATTGACTAAAGACATGTTTGGTTTCCTTGGGATTGGGATGATGGCAGCGGGGCACACAAGCGGCCTGCCCTGCAGGTTGTGGCGGGCGCGGACATCCGGGGGCGGTATGATCAGGCAGGACTGGCGTGGGACCCTTGCGGCAGGCGTGCAGAGGTGCCGTATTGCGGGGCATCCGGCATAGTAGCCTGCGCCGTGCTGTCCCGGACTGATCAGGATCAGTCATCATGTCGCTTCTTCATGTCGCTTCTTTGGGGTCATCCTTGGGGGCATCGGCAGAGGCTTGCGGGCGCATGGGGAGGCGGACCTGCGTCAGCGCGAGGGTGCTGCCGCGATGGGGCTGCCAAGGCCGCTGATCCGGGTTGCGCGCCGTGTGGCCAGTTTCCGGAAATCGCTGGCCGACAGCAGCGCGAGGTCCAGCAGGTGCGCCTTGCCATAGTCGATCTGGTGGAGTTCGACCTTTTGGCTGTTCGCGGTTCGCTGGAACAGGCGGACCAGGCCAAGGTCGCGGCTGAGGCGATCGAGCGAGACGAACAGGACGATATCGACGGCCCCGCTTTCCACGGCGCGGCAGAGCGCCTGAAAACCGGGCCGCGCGTCACTTTCCCCGGCCATGTCCTTGTCGGACAGCGTCATCTGGATCTGCCAGTCCTGCCGTTGCGCATAGGCGCGGCAGATGGCGAGTTGGGTTTCGACCGAGTTCGGGGTTCTGATATCGGTGGCGGTGCGCGCATAAAGCGCAACGCGGCGTTGTGGCTGATCGGGTCTGATCACTGTGACGGCTCCTGCGTGATTTGGCGGGGCGGCTGGCGGATCTGCGATGCCGGGACATTCCGGCACGGTCGGGACGGTGGTTTTTGATCGGCAGTGGTATTCGCAGCTGATCAGGGCGGGCTATTCGTGGTCGCGCCCTGATCCAATTCGCGGTTTTGCAAAACGGGAAATGACCCGGTGGTGGGATGAATATCAATTGTGCAAAAAGACGGCCCGGTTTCCCGGACCGCCAGATCTCAGGGCAACTGAGGTGGTGATTTACCGGACGACGTAAACGACGCGGCGCTGTTCACGTTCGACCAGAACGGGCACGCCGTTGATATAGGCATAATAGTATTCGCTGTCGGGAACTTCCGACAGGGTCACGGATTCGGGAATACCGGCACCGACGACGACTTCGCCATCCAGATAGATCGGCTCGACCGGGTTGGCGCGGACATAGGTTGTCACACGCTCTTCCGGGGTGACCGCATCGCCGAGGGTCATGCCCACGACCGCGCCCACGATGGCACCGACCGGACCTGCGATGATCGCACCGGCAACAGCCCCGGTCGCGCCGCCACCGACGGTCGCGTCGGGTGCCTTTTCATAGGTGATGGTCTTGACGGCCAGCCGCTCGCGGTTGACGACAATCGGCGCATCCACGGTGGCGGTCAGGTAATCGCCCGCAGCCCAGCCATTGATTTCGCCATAGGACACGCGGCACCAGTTGGATTCGTCAAGGCAGCCATCGACCGTCACGCTTTGCGATGTCGGGATGACGGCGATGATGTCATAGGTCGCGCCGGGGCCCGAGCGCAGGTTCAGTTCGGTCCAGGCCGTTGCGGTGGTCTGGGCATGGGCCGTGGAGGTGAGAACCAGACCGGCGACGGCAGCACTGAGGGCAAGCTTCATAGACATGTATAATCTTTCATGGTTTTTCGCAGAGACGGAAAAAGCATCTATTCCGAAATGCCGATAAGGGCTTTTCCTGAAGCTATTCCGTGTCTGCAAAGAAACGCGATGTGAGCGAGGATTCGATCACTGGAGATGTGATAGGTTGGGTTCCCCCTCGCCGGACTAATCCAAATCAGTGAAACTGAAATTTGCATCGCGCCGCGTTCCGCCACGTCATTTCTTGGTTCGAATACCTGAAAGCGCCGCAATCCCGCACGGGGTTTCGGCAAGCCACTGGGATCTTGCTGTATTCGGATCGGGACTATCCGGTTCTTGCCGCGTGCGGGCGTCAGGCCTTCTCGGGACAAAAAGATCATCAAGACTGATCCATGTTAGTCGTCGCATTTGCCTTGGCCGATAACTCTGCGGCGAAAATGATCAGTCACTGGTTTCACAAACGTGGGAAACACATGAATAGCATCATTTACATCGTCGGCCTTGTGGTCATTGTCCTGTTTATCCTTGGCGCGCTTGGCCTTCGCTGAGCCAAGGCATAACAACCTTGGGACGATGTCACGCGCGGAGGCGGGCTGAGATCGCCGCAGGGTCGCGGTGCAGGATATCCCTTACCGCAGGCATCAGGACGGGCGGATGTCACACAACGCCTGTACCTTGGGGCAAGACCTGTCGTCTTGCAGGGCTGTCAGCGTCGGTTCGGCATGCTGCGATGGTCGATCATCGTGTTGATCAAGGCGGCCACGGCAGCGTGTTGTTCGGCATCGTCGCAGACGGGCAGGAACTCATGCGATGCGGCGGCATCCTTGAGGATTCCGATGATCTCGCTTTCGGGAAGAATGTTCCGTTCGGACAAAGCCAACAGCAGTGACTCGCAAATGGTCAAAGCAGCTTGCCCGGCAATATCGTTCAAGGCTGTCATGGGTCTTCTCGCTTTTTGAGGAAAATTTTCGAGTTCACCCCCTGCGGAGGGAACCTGATACCTCCTTAAACAGTTTGTGATGTGCTGCGCTGATCGAGAGCAGTATGCGGCCTTTCGATTTCGGCTGAATGCGTCTTCGGAAAATTCCCTTTGCCCCCGTCATCGAAAGAGATGCCATGTCGATATTGAAAAGCCCGTTGACGCGTAAACTGTCCGCTTTTGTCGCGCTGTCGGATGCCGATCTGGATATCCTGAGCCGGTTTCACCGCAGCAGAAAGACCTTTTTGCCCGGACATGAGATGGTCACAGAGGGTCAGGCGAAACAGACGGCCTTCATTTTGGCCGAGGGCTGGGCCTGTTCGTACAAGATCCTTCCCGATGGGGGGCGGCAGATCGTGGATATCCAGATCCCCGGCGATTTTCTGGGGCTGCGCAGCGTTCTGTTCCGCACCGCCGATCACAGCGTCGAGGCTGTCACGCGGCTGGAGGCGTCTGTGGTGCTGGCGGCCGACATCCTTGACGGGTTCGGCCAATCCCCGCGTCTGGCGACCGCCATTCTTTGGGCGGCATCACGCGACGAGGCGATGGTTGTCGAACATCTGGTCAATCTTGGCCGCCGCAATGCGGACGAGCGGATGGGGCATTTCCTGCTGGAGATGGGTGCACGGCTCAAGCTGGTGGGGCTGGGCGACAAGCTGGGTTACGATTGCCCGCTGACGCAATATCATCTGGCGGATGTGCTTGGGCTGACGGCGGTGCATGTGAACCGGGTGCTGCGCAACCTGCGCGAGGATGGGCTTGTCACCTTTCAGAAGGGGCATGTGACCTTTGACGATTTCCAGCGGTTGAAGGAATTTTCCGGGTTCGACATCGACTATCTGGATCATGACGGTCCCTTGCTGCGCTGAGCGCGCGTCCTGCGATCCCGGTTTGCGATGTGTGAGATCACAAACCAGGAGGCGGGACGCGCTCTGACGTCGGGCGTCAATCGGCCGGAGGGGGTGTCGGTGCGGGCGCGGTTGGGGCAGGTTCGGTCGCTGTCGGCGCAGGCGCAGGTGCCGCAGGCGCAGGCGCAGGCTCAGGTGCAGGTGCAGGTGCCGCAGGCTCGGTGGGGGCGGGTGCTGTCTGTGTGTCGACATTGATCGACAGGTTGCCCCCCGCTGGCGTGGTTGCGTCGGAGGCCGTCAAACCGCCGTCGCCCATGACCAGATAGCCGACCACGGCAAGCACGGCCACGATGCCGCCCATCAGAAACCACATGGTGCTGTTGCCGCCCGAGGGTTTTGCTTCGGTCTTGTTGATCGTCGTATGGGTCGATGTCGGTGTCCGTTCGGTGCGTCTTTCGTCCATGGTCTATGTCCTTCTACCGTGGTGCCGGGACAGGGCGCTTGCGGCCCGGTCCTTGTGATCCTTGCTGGCGCAGAAGGGCCGTTCACTGGAACGCGCCACCTCGTGTCATGCAAGGCGGTGATAGAAGGGTTTGTCGCGCGCCATACTGATCCAGATCGGTATCCGCGCGCGTTTCATTGGCCGGTGTTCCCGCCCGGTGGTGACCGGACGCGGGGCGGGACAACGGGCGCCGTGCCGCGTGCCCCCGGATGGGTGGTTATGCGGCGGCCTGATCCATCGGTCCCAGAATGGCGGGCTGGGCGTTCAGCACCTCGATGGAAAACCCCGACAGGCGTTTGTATTTCTCGGCATGGGCGGCAAGATCGGCGCGGGGGATGACATCGTCGATATGGGTGAAGGTGCCGCCGCAGCGATCCTCGACCATCTGCATCACCGCGTCTGGCCCGGCCCCGCGATTGGCGCGCAGGATACCTTCGGCGCGGGGGCGCATCTCGGCCTCATACGCGTCAAGGGCCGCAGGTGTGACGCCATGGGCGCGCAAGGCCGCCCCCAGTTTGCGCGCGTCGATGATGGATTGGCTGGCCCCGTTCGATCCCACGGGATAGGTGGCATGCGCCGCGTCGCCGATCAGCGTGACGCGGCCATCGGTCCAGCGGTCCATCGGTTCGCGGTCCACCATCGGGTATTCATAGATCGGGCCGGTGGCGGCGCGGATCATGGCGGGGCAGTTGATCCAGCCGAAATCCCAGCCCTCGAAGGCGGGCAGGAAATCGGCGGGGTCGGCGGGTTTGTTCCAGTCGCCCTTTGCCATGGCGCGGCCGGGATCGACGCGCAGTTCGGCGATCCAGTTCATGTCGGCCAGACCCGTATCGGGATCGGTAGCCGAGATCGGGTAGGACACGAAACGCTGGGTGTCGTGCCCGGCCAGGATCATCGCGGCCCCGCCAAGGAAGGGCACGCCGGGGCTGACGCCACGCCACATGATGGCACCGTTCCAGATCGGCTCGCCCTCATCCGGGACCATCTGCGCGCGAATGGCCGAGCGGATGCCGTCGGCGGCGATGGCAAGGGTGCCGGTCGCGCGTGTTCCATCGTTGAGGTGAAGCGTGGCGTGGTCGGGGCCAGTGGCATAGCCTGCGACCCCTGCGCCGGTGACGACGCATTCCGCGCCGGCGCGCTTGCGCAATTCATCCAGCAGCAGCATCTGCAATTTGCCGCGATGGATCGAATATTGCGGCCATGTATAGCCTGCGAATTGCCCGCGCGGTTCGGCCCAGATTTCCAGCCCGGTCTTGGTATAAAAGCCATATTGCCGGGTGCGCACGCCGATGGCGTCCAGATGGGGTTGCAGTCCCAGATCATAAAGCTCGCGCACCGCGTTGGGCTGGATGTTGATGCCCACACCAAGGGGGCGCATCTCGCCCACGCGTTCATACATTCGGAACGGGATGCCCAGTTGGTGCAGCGTCAGGCCCATGGCCAGACCCGCAATCCCCGCGCCTGCGATCAGAACCGTCATCGCTTCCTCCCCAGCACATGGCTGCTTCTTCTTGCTGTAAATATCCCCCGCGGAGCGTCCCTGCCCCGCAGCCTGCGCTGCCTGTCAGATATTCTCGGGCTGCGGCATGCCAAGGACGTGATAGCCACCGTCGACGCGGATGATCTCGCCTGTCGTGCAGGCGCCCGCGTCCGAGGCGAGGTAGACCGCCGTGCCGCCCACGGCCTCCAGCGTCGCGTTCGACCGCAGGGGGGCGTTCATGTCGGTGTGCTTATAGGTCTTGCGCGCGCCGCCGATGGCCGCCCCTGCCAGCGTTTTCATCGGGCCGGGGCTGATGGCGTTGACGCGGATCCCCTCTGGTCCAAGGTCATTGGCCAGATAGCGCACGGCGGATTCGAGGGCTGCCTTGGCGACACCCATGACGTTGTAGAAGGGTGTGACGCGGTTCGAACCCTGATAGGTCAGGGTCAGGATCGTGCCGCCGTTGTCCACCATCAAAGGATGGGCGCGGCGGGCCACTTCGATCAGCGAGTAGCAGGAGATATCCAGCGAGTTGCGGAAATTGGCGCGGGAGGTGTTGAGGAATCGCCCCGTCAGTTCGGTCTTGTCGGAAAAGGCGATGGCATGGACCACGAAATCAATCGTGGGCCAGCGGGCGGACAGCCCTTCGAACGCGGCATCAAGGCTGGCGTCATCGGTCACGTCGACATCAACCATGAAATCCGAGCCGACGCTTTCGGCAAGGGGTTTGAGGCGGGAGCCGAACGCCTCGCCCTGATAGGTGAAGGCAAGTTCCGCCCCCGCCGCGTGCATCGCTTTTGCGATACCCCATGCAATCGAGCGGTCATTGGCGACCCCCATGATCAGGCCGCGTTTGCCCTGCATCTGTCCTGTCATGTCAGATCACCCGTGATATTTCGACAAAAGCATCGAGCCGTTGGTGCCACCAAAGCCGAAGCTGTTGGTCATCACCGTATCAAGCCCCGCATTGTCGATGCGCTGCGTGGCGATTTCGGCGGGATCGATCGCCGGATCAAGGGTTTTCACGTTGATCGAGGGGGCGATGAAATCGTGTTCCAGCATCAGCAGGCAATAGATCGCCTCTTGCGCGCCGGTGGCCCCCTGGCTGTGGCCGGTCATGGATTTGGTCGAGGAAATGAGCGGCGTGCTGCCCCGGCCAAAGACGCGGCGGACGGCCTCAACCTCACCGACATCGCCCACGGGGGTGGATGTGCCGTGCGCGTTGATATAGCCGACCTTGCGGTCCTTGTTCAGACCCGCCAGCGCCAGACGCATGGCGCGTTCGCCGCCCTCACCCGAGGGGGCGACCATGTCATGGCCGTCGGATGTGGCGGCGTAACCTGTGACTTCGGCGTAGATTTTCGCGCCGCGTGCCAAGGCGTGCTCCAGGTTTTCCAGCACGACGATGCCGCCGCCGCCTGCGATGACGAAACCGTCACGATCCGCGTCAAAGGCGCGGGAGGCCAGTTCCGGCGTGTCGTTATACTTGCTGCTCATCGCGCCCATGGCGTCGAAGAGGCAAGACAGCGTCCAATCCAGTTCCTCGCCGCCGCCTGCGAACATCACGTCTTGTTTGCCCATCATGATCTGTTCCGCCGCGTTGCCGATGCAATGCAGCGAGGTCGAGCAGGCCGAGGTGATGGAATAGTTGATGCCCTTGATCTTGTAGGCGGTGCTGAGATTGGCGGAAATGGTCGAGGACATGCATTTGGGCACGGCGAAAGGCCCGATCCGCTTGGGGCTGCCATTGGCGAGCACCGTCTGATGCGCCACCAGCATCGACGATGTCGAGGGCCCGCCCGAGCCTGCGACAAGCCCGGTGCGTTCGTTGGAAATATCAGCCTCGCTCAGGCCGGCATCGGCGATGGCCTGCCCCATGGCGATATGGGCGTAAGCCGCCCCCGGCCCCATGAAACGCAGGGTGCGCTTGTCCACATGGTCGGCAATATCGAGTTTGATATCGCCTGCGATCTGGCTGCGGAAGCCGTGCTCCTTCATCGCTTCATTGGCGCGAATACCGGAGCGGCCTGCCTTGAGCGCTTCGAGCACTTCCGAGGCATTGTTGCCGATGCTGGACACGATCCCCAGCCCTGTAACGACGACGCGGCGCATGGACGCCCTCCCTTAACTTTGTTCAAGTCTGTGTAGGACAGCAGGGATTGCGGAGCAAGCGGTTAGGCGGAATGGCGTTGCGTCGGGTGGGCGTGCTCAGCTTTCGCTGAGCGCCACTTTCATGTCCTTGACCATGTAGATCACTTCGCCATCGGCTTCGACGATGCCATCGGCCACGCCCATGGTCAGGCGGCGGGTCTGGATCGCCTTGGTGAAATCCACCTTGTAGGTCAGCATCTTGCGGTCGGGGCGGACCATGCCGGTCAGTTTCACCTCGCCCACGCCCAGCGCGTAGCCGCGCCCTTGCCAGCCGCGCCAGCCAAGGTTGAAGCCGGTCAGTTGCCACAGACCGTCAAGGCCAAGGCAGCCGGGCATGATCGGGTTGCCGGGGAAATGGCAGGAGAAGAACCACAGGTCGGGGGTGATGTCGAATTCGGCCACCACATGGCCCTTGCCGTGCAACCCGCCATCCTGGGAAATGTCGGTGATGCGGTCCATCATCAGCATCGGCGGTTCGGGAAGCTGGGCGTTGCCGGGGCCGAACAATTCGCCACGGGCGCATTTCAGCAGGTCTTCCTTGTCGAAACGGGTCGGATACTGGGCCATGCGGCGCGTCCTTCTTGTGGTGCGGGCTTGTGGTGCGGGGTTTCTGTGGCGCTGGTTTGCAGTGTCACCCCTCTAGCATCGGCCCGCAAGCCCTTGCAAGCCTTGCCCCCTCATGGTTTGCGGTGGCGTCAGGGGCGGGCATCTTGTGGTTTGCAATTGAAATTTCCCCGTTCCGGGCTTTATAAGAGTGACGAGAGACTGGAACGGATGACGATGACCAAGCAAGCAAGCGTTCAGACAGACAACCATGACAGTGACCGCGCGCAGCAGCGCGGGTCGGAGTGGTTGGCCACCGCAGGCCTGCGCCCGACCCGGCAGCGGGTGGCGCTGGCCTCGCTTCTGGTGGGGGATGGGGAGCATCGCCACGTCACGGCGGAAAGCCTGTATGCGGCGGTGCATGACAATGGCGAGCGGGTGTCGCTGGCCACGGTCTACAACACGCTGCGCGCCTTTTGCGAGGTGGGCCTGATGCATGAGATCACGGTCGATGGCACCAAAAGCTATTTCGACACCAATACCCATGACCATCCGCATTTCTTCTGGGAGGATAGCGGCACGCTGACCGATGCGCCCAGCGAGGAGTTGGAGATTGTCCGCATCCCCAAGGCACCTGACGGGGCCGAGATCGCATCGGTGGATGTGGTGATCCGGTTGCGGCGGAAGTAGGCCGTTTCAGCGATTGAAGGTTGACGCACGCCCTGCCAGAGTTGCAGGGCGTTTTGCGTTTCAGCCCCAGGGAAAGACATTCCGATGAAAGCGATCACCTATTCCGCCTTTGGTCCGGCTGCCGATGTGTTGCGGTTGACCGATCTGCCCACGCCTGATCCGGCGCCCGGCGAGGTTCTGGTGCGGTTGAGCCATTCGGGGGTGAACCCGTCGGATGTGAAGGCGCGCGCGGGATCGCGGCCCGGTGTGGTCAAGCCGCCCTTTCCGGTGATCGTGCCCCATTCCGATGGTGCGGGCGTGATCGAGGCCGTGGGCGAGGGTGTCGAGGCCGCACGCATCGGGCAGCGGGTCTGGATCTGGAACGGGCAGTGGCGGCGCGCGCATGGCACGGCGGCGGAGATGATCGCCCTGCCAAGCGCGCAGGCGGTGGCGTTGCCGGAGGCGATGGGGCTGGACGCGGGCGCGACATTGGGTATCCCCGGCCTGACAGCGGCGCATTGCGTGTTTGGTGGTGGGGTCGTGGCGGGCAAGACGCTGCTGGTGTCTGGCGGTGCGGGGGCTGTGGGCCATGATGCGGTACAACTGGCGGCATGGGGTGGTGCGCGGGTGATCGCCACGGCCTCGGCTGCGGATTTCGACCGGGTGCGGGCGGCGGGGGCGACAGAGGTTCTGGATTACCGCGACCCCGATCTGGCGGCGAAGGTCGTGGAGATGACCGACGGGCGCGGGGTGGATCGCGCGGTCGAGGTGGAGTTTGGTCTGAACGCGGCGATGCTGGCGCAGGCGGTGGCTGAGAATGGCACGGTCGCGGCTTATGGATCGGCCTTGCAGATGAACCCGGTGCTGCCCTTTGGCGCGTATCTGTTCCGGGCGATCACGATTGATGTGGTGCTGATCTATCTGCTGCCAGCGGCAGAGCGGGCGACGGCCATCGGCATGCTGCACCGCGCCCATGCAGCGGGCGCGTTGAGCCCTGCGATCCATGCGCGGTTCGCGCTGGCGGATTGTGCGGCGGCGCATCAATCGGTGGAAGCAGGCCGACGCGCGGGGGCGGTGCTGCTGGAGATCTAAGGCCAGAGGGGGGCTGTCTGCCCCCCGTCCCTGCGGGACTCCCCCCGAGAGTATTTTCGGAACGGTGAATGGGGGATGCGGCGTCTATGCCTTATTGGGTGGGGCCTTATTGGGGGGGCCTTATGGGGAGTGGGCCTTATGGGGCGGGGCCACGCGTGCGCGGTTGGCGGCAAGGCCATCCTGAAACCCTTCGGCATCGCCGTAATCGACGAATTGCGCGTAATAGGCATGGGTCGCGCCGACGCGGGCGGCGTGTTTGATCGGGCACCAATAGGCCTCGGTCCGGCCTGCGATTTCCTGCACATAGCCGATGACGCCGTTGCAATAGCCGCAATAGACGCAGTTCAGTTTCTGCAGGGCATTCAGATAGGCCAGATGATGGCGGTCGATGCGGATGTAATCGGCGCGGCGCACGGGCACGATCCGGTAGATGGGAAAGCAGATGCGTTGGTAGAGCGTGACGCACAGATCCAGAAGCAGGACGGGGATGATCAGGCTGTAGATCACCGGGGCGGTCAGCACCACCATGGGCCGGGTGCCGCGCAGGAAATCCGTGAGGCGCACGCGGAAGGCGCGTTGGCGGCGGCGCGCTTCGGCGTCAAAGATCACGCGCCCGTTTTCGAGCCGGTAGCGGAAGGCGGCACTGCGGCGCTCGAACTCCTCCTCCAACTGGTCTTGCAGGTCGCGGATGCGGGCAAGGATGGTGTCGGCGGGGCTGCTCATGGCATGTCTCCGGCTGGGATATCCGCCCCATCATAGGAAAGGCGCGGGGCAAATCCACCCCGCGCTTTTTTTGCAAACGTTCATCCTCAGGCGATGGCGACCAGTTCGATGGCGAAGGTCAGATCGCGCCCGGCGAGCGGGTGATTGGCGTCCAGCGTCACTTCGGTTTCGGTCACGTCGATCACGGTGACGGGCATCACCTGCCCCTGCGGGGTCTGGACCTGCAACTGCGTGCCCAGATCGAGCGGGATATCCTCGGGGATTTCGGCGCGCGGCACGGCTTGGCGGGCATTCGGGTCGGGATGGCCGTAAGCCTGATCTGCGGGGACCTCGACGACTTTTTTCTCGCCCACGCTCATGCCCGGCAGGGCGGTGTCCAGACCGGGGATGATCTGGCCGGAGCCGACCACGAATTCCAGCGGATCGCGCCCCTCGGAGCTGTCGAATGTGGCGCCATCCGAGAGGGTGCCTGTGTAGTGAATGCGGACGGTATCGCCCGGTTTGACCTGCGTCATGGCTGTTCCAGTTCT
>NCJR01000284.1 GCA_002282555.1 Rhodobacterales bacterium 34-62-10 | reverse complement strand
CTGCGGCAACCGATACCACGGCAGCTTGGGATGCATGTGATGCACCACATGCAGGTTGTTGTTCAGAAACAGAAAGGCCAGCAGGCCGCGATCCTCGATGATCACGGTGCGCCCGCGCGCCCGCAGATGCGCCTGATGCTCCAGAAAGGTGCGGATCTTCAGGATCGACAGCGCCGCATAACTGGACAGGACAAAGGCCCAGACCGGCATCTGCCCCAGCGCCGCCATCCACCAGATCACCAAAGCCAGCGCCGGGATATGCCACAGCCACCCGCGCAGAACCGCACGGTCCCCGCCCCGGATCGCGCGCCAGTCCCCCACCATGAAGGCCACCTGCCCGACCAGCGGCCCGATCACCAATCGCCCGATCAGCCGGTTGTTGAAATTCAGCACCGCGCGATGAAACGCCGACAGCCGCTCCCACACACCCGCATCCAGATAATTGCTTTCAGGATCGTCATAGGGATCGGTCAGTATGGAATCCCGATGATGCGCCAGATGGGTGTCCCGAAACCGCAGATACGGGATCGACAGTGTCAGCGCCGGAAACACCAGCGCCTCGTTCAGCCAGCGCACCCGCGTCGGATGCCCATGCAGCGCCTCATGACAAAGCGAGGAATGCAGCGCCGCCGCCAGCGTCACCATCACCATGCCCAGCGGCAGAAACCACGCCGCCGCCCAGGTGGTGCCAATCCCCCAGACCGCATAGCACAGCACCAACAGGGCAATCGTCGGCCATTCCACCGCGCGCCCCATACCACGACCTGACCTGTGACCCATATCCGCCTGACTTTTCTGCTTTTTGACAGGATTACGCCGGGCCACCGCCTGTGTGTATTCGGAATATGATTAACAATTCTCGACAGATGTGATAAATATCATCACATGCGAGAGATTATCGACAAGCGCCAGCGCGCCACCCAATTCCGCCAACGCCTTGCCACGGCAATGGAACGGCGCGGCCTCAGCCAAAGCGCTCTGGCCCGTCAGATCGGCGTCGACCGCTCGACCGTATCGCAACTGTTGTCGGACGCGGGCGCACGCCTGCCCAATGCGCAGGTCGTGGGCGAATGCGCCGCCGCCTTGGGTGTCTCGGCCGACTGGCTCCTGTCGCTATCGGACCGCCCCGAAAGCGCGGCTGACCTGCTGGCCACCTCGCTGTCGCTGACCGAAGCCCCACGCGCCTTGGTGGATGAGCAGATCTTCGCATGGCACCGCGAGGCGGCAGGCTACAAGATCCGCCACGTCCCCGCCGCCCTGCCCGACATGCTGAAAACCCATTCCCTGCTGGATTGGGAATATACCCCCCATCTGGGCCGCACCACGGAACAGGCGATCAACGCCTCGCAGGACAGGCTGGACTGGATGCGCGGCGCGCATTCCGACTATGAAATCGCCCTGCCCCTGCACGAAATGGGCAGCTTCGCTGCGGGCACCGGCTATTACACGGGTCTCTCCGCCGCGATCCGGCGCGAACAGATCGACCGCTTCCTTGACCTGCACCATCAATTCTACCCCGGCCTGCGCCTCTATCTTTTCGACGCGCGCCGCGTCTATTCCGCGCCGATCACGATCTTCGGCCCGCTTCTGGCCGTGCTCTATATCGGGCGCAACTATGTGGCCTTCCGCGACAGCGAAAGGGTGCAGGCCTTCACCAGACATTTCGACCATCTGGTGCGCGAAGCCAGCATCTCGGCCCGCGATCTGACCACGCATCTGGCCGACCTGCGCGCGCAGATCACCTGAAAGGGCAAGGTGACCCGCCCCTTCATCGTTCTTCAAATACTCAAATCCGCGCCTCAGCGGACAGTCTGCAACTGCCCCATATCATAACCATACCAGTCCAGAATCTCGCGCGCCGCGCGCAGACGGTCGGGCGCGGGCACAGCGTTGCGGTCCAGAATGAAGGCCGTTGATCCCGACGGCGTGCCCAGAACAGCGGTGCGGAACCCCTCATCCACCCAAAGGACCCACAGCGCCTCGCCTTCCGGCGCGACAGACCGCAACCGCCCCGGTCCCTCCAGCGCATAGACACGCCGCACTGTCGCGCCATCCGGCGCTGTCACATCCGCCACGATCTGCCCAGTGGTGGCCCGACGATACAGATGCCGCTCGGCCGTCACCGCCGCACCGGGCGCGGCAAAAGCCGCAACCCGCACCCACTCGCCCAGAAACCGCTCCGTCTCGAACCGCTGGGTGGATGCAAAGGGCGCGCTTGTGTCGCGAAACCCCTCGACAACCGGCACAGGGGCCGCGCAAGCCGCCAGCAGAACCAGCGCCAGCCATCCCAACCGCAAGCGCATCGAAAATCCGGGCATCACGCCTCCTGTCAGGGCGGACCACCCGCCGCCCCGCACCCTAGAAGCACCGCCCCGCGTCACGCAAGGCGATACGCACAGGATCAGCACGGCTCAGCGCAACCGCCGCACCGCCCACCAGCTTGCCGCCGCCATCACGCCAGCGGTCGCCAGACACAGCGGCACGCCGCCCAGCTGATAGGACAGCCCCGACAACAGCGTGCCCAACAGCCGCCCCGCCGCATTGGACATGTAGTAAAACCCCACATCCATCGTCACCCGCGCCTCGCTGGTGAAGGCCAGGATCAGATAGGAATGCACCGCCGAATTGATCGCAAAGACAAAGCCGAACAGCAAAAGCCCCGCCACCAGACTGCCCGTCAGCCACGCTGCAGGGGCCCCCGCAGCATAGGCCAGCGCCGCCAGCGCCAGCGGGATCGGCACCAGCAGGCCCGCCCAACGGATCGCTTGGCCCACAATCTCGGCCTCGGGTCGCTGCACCGCACGCAGCAGACGCGGCGCGCTGGCCTGCACCGCCCCATAAGCGATGATCCATGCCGCCATGAACCCGCCGATCATGAAAAACGCCGCCCGCGCGCCCTCGGGGGCCCGTGGGCATGAACAGCATCACCGCCGTCAGGATCACGGCCAGCACCCCCGCCATGGCCCAGACCGCGGGCACGAACCCCACCAGCCCCAGCAGCGCCGCGCCCATGAAAAAGCCCAAGCCCTTGACCGCGTTCTTCGATCCGGTCAGCCACGCCACCCAGCGGAACAGCCCCCCATCGCCCTTGGGTGCCAGCACCTTGACCGCCGATTTCGACGCCATCTTGGACAGGTCCTTGGCCACGCCCGATGCGCCCTGCACCGCCATGACAAACGCGACCGATGCCGCCACCGTCCATGTCGGATCAAGCTGCGCCAAGGCCGCCAGCGCCACGATCTGAATGGCCAGCCCCGCATAAAGCGTGACCGTCAACCCGAAGCGCGCGGCGATCCAGCCCGCCGACAGATTGGTGACGATCCCCGCCACCTCATACAGCAGAAACAGCCACGCCAACTGCACCGGGCTGAACCCCAGCCCGTTGAAATGCAACAAGACCAGCATCCGCAGCGCGCCGTCCGACAGCATGAAGGCCCAATAAGCCGCCGTGACAGCGACATAGGCGCGCAAGCCATTGGGGGCTGTCTGCTCCGCCACGCTCACATCGCCCCCGCAACCATCCGCGCGATATCCGCCATCCGGCAGGTATAGCCCCACTCGTTGTCATACCACGCGTAAACCTTCACCTGCGTGCCATCGACCACCATGGTGGAGGGCGCGTCGATAATGGCCGACCGCGCGTCGCCGCGATAATCGCAGGACACCAGCGGACGCTCCTCATAGCCCAGAATGCCCTTCAGATCGCCCTCGGACGCCGCTTTGAACAAGCCGTTCACCTCCTCCACCGTGGTGGCCCGCTCCATCTCGAACACTGCATCGGTGATCGAGGCATTCAGCAGCGGCACCCGCACCGCATGACCGTTCAGACGGCCCTTTAGCTCGGGGTAGATCAACGTGATCGCTGTCGCACTTCCCGTGGTAGTGGGGATCAGGTTCATCAAGGCTGACCGCGCCCGACGCATGTCCTTGGCGGGCCGATCCACAATGGTCTGGGTGTTGGTCACATCGTGAATTGTCGTGATGGAAGCGTGCTTTATCCCCAGCGCCTCATGCAACACCTTCACCACAGGGGCCAAGCAATTCGTGGTGCAACTGGCTGCCGTGATCAGGCGATGTTGCCCCGCATCATACAGGTGATGGTTCACCCCATAGACAAGGTTCAACGCCCCGCCATCCTTGACGGGTGACGACACGACAACCTTCTTCACCCCCGCCGCGTAATAGGGTGCCACCTTCTCGGCGGTCTTGAACACGCCTGTGCAATCCAGCACCAGATCAACGCCCAGCGCCGCCAGCGGAAGATCCTCGATCCGTTTATGAGCCGTGACCTGCATCCGCTGCCCGTTCAGGGTCAGGCTGTCGGCGTCATGCGCGATATCCCCGCGCCAGCGCCCATGCACCGAATCGAACTCCATCAGCAGCGCATGTTGATCAGGGCTACCCGCAGGATCATTCAACAGCACGATCTGCCCCTGCGCCGGATCATCCGCCAGCGCGCGCAGCAGCAGTTTTCCAATCCGGCCAAATCCGTTCAAGGCGATCCGGGTCATGCGGATTTTCCCTCAAGCGCGGCCTCTTGGC
>NCJR01000283.1 GCA_002282555.1 Rhodobacterales bacterium 34-62-10 | reverse complement strand
CTGCTGCGCCACGGCGGTCTGCCCGCCGAACAGATCGAGGCGCTGCTGGGCCACCCGCTGCATCAGGACACCACCCCCGGCAAACTGACCGCACCCGGTCAGATGGCATCCCACTACGCCCCGAATGCCGCGATCCGCCTCAACGCCACCCGCGCCGCAGCGGACGAGGCGCTGCTCGGCTTCGGCCCCATGCCCTGCACCCTGAACCTCTCGCCCACAGGATCGCTGACCGAAGCCGCCGCCAACCTCTTTCCCCACCTGCACGCCCTCGACGCAGGCGGCACAAGAACCATCGCCGTGGCCCCGATCCCCGACACGGGCCTTGGCCGCGCCATCAATGACCGCCTGCGCCGCGCCGCCGCCCCGCGCCCCTGACGCCGCGACAACATCCGCACGCCATGCTTCTTGCCGGAAATTCTTCTTGCCGGAAATATCCCCCGCAGAGCGTCCAACACCCGCCACGCACACAAGCCCGACTGTTCAGGCCCGACCCGCCGAGGACGACAGCGCCAGCGCATCGACACCCAACCGCCGCAACGCCGCCTCCCATTTCCCCCCATCAGGCACCCCGAACACCAGATCCAGCGTGGCATCCACGGTCAGCCAGCCATTCTGCGCCAACTCGCGCTCCAACTGCCCCGGCCCCCATCCGGCATAACCCAGCGCGACCATGGCGCGCGCGGGTCCCTGCCCCGCACCCATATCCTCCAGCACATCCACCGTCGCGGTCATCCCGAACATCTCGGTCACCGGCAGCGTCGTGATCCGGGACTGGTACTCCCCCGAATGCAGCACGAATCCGCGCGCATGTTCCACCGGGCCCCCGAAATACACAGGCCGGTCGCTGACCCCGGTGCCCACCGTGATCCCCACCTGCTCCAGCAACCCGCGCAGGCTCAGATCGGCGACGGGTTTGTTGATGATCAACCCCATCGCCCCATCCGCGGAATGGGCGCAGATGAACACCACCGCCCGCGCGAATCGCGCATCCCCCATCGCGGGCATGGCGATCAGCAACTTGCCGGTCAGATCAAGACGATCCCCCTGATCAGAGGCGCGCCGCTGCGAAGATGGATTCCTGTCACTCATGATCCTGATATATGCCGGGTCCTGCCTCTTGCCAGACTGCACCCGCAGGCCGCGCCACACAAGCAGACATCATGAAGCGCCCCGCCACACCATCCACACGCGGCAATCGCCCGAATGTGAGTTGTTCTTGATCCGCATTTCGCGCATCACGGCCACATGACCCGCATGATCCTCAGCCTCGCCACGACTCTCGCCCTGCTGCCCCTCGCGGCGCAGGCGCAACCCGACAACCCCGCCGAGATGGTGCAGGCCCGCGTCCTGCCCGGCTGGACCGCCGCCGATGGCAGCCATATGGCCGCGCTGCATCTGACGCTGGCACCGGGGTGGAAAACCTATTGGCGCGCGCCGGGCGATGCGGGCATCCCGCCCGCGATGGATCTGGCAGGCTCGCACAATCTGGCCGGCGTGACCCCCGTCTGGCCCACGCCCGAGGTGTTCTTCCAGAACGGCATGCAGACCGTCGGCTATGCCGAACAGCTTGTGCTGCCGCTGCGGATCGAACCGCAGAACACCGCGCAGCCCGCGCATATCGCGGCGCAAATCCAGATCGGTGTCTGCAACACGATCTGTGTGCCCGTCGATCTGGACATCGCGCTGGACCTGCCCGCGCAGGGCAGCGACCCGCAGCAGGCGATGATCAGGGCGGCCTTGGCCGATCAGCCGATCACCGCGGACAGCGCCCGTGTGGGCGCTGTGGATTGCACCCTGAACCCGATCAAGGATGGCCTCGCCCTGACGGTCAACATCGCCATGCCCAGCGCAGGCGGCACCGAGACTGTCTTGATCGAAACCGCCGACCCGCTGGTCTGGGTCGCCGAAACCGCCAGCACCCGGCAGGGCGGCACCCTGACTGCCACCACCGAACTGGTGCATGTCTCGGGTCAGGCCTTCGCGCTGGATCGCTCGGGCCTCAGAATGACGGTTCTGGGTGCGGAACATGCGGTGGATATTCAGGGCTGTACGGCGAAATAACCCCGCACGCGCACCGACTCAGCGCCGCCTGAACCGCCGCCCCTGACGCGCGCCCCTTTCCTGACCCCAGCCCATAGCAGGCATTGGTGCAAACAACCGTTCCCCGCGCGCCGTGGCACAACGACTGGTTTGAACCCTTTGCGGGCTTTCAGCCGTAGTGCCTGTAAACCAGATCCGAGGGATCAGGCCGCTGTGCGTTGGCATCCAGCGTCGCACCGAGCCGTTCTGCCAATCTGGATGATCTTGCATTGTCAGGATCGACATAGCTCACCAGTGTTTCGATGTGCCTGACATCAATGCTCCATGCGCGCAGCGCGGTTGCTGCTTCGTAGGCGAAACCGTGTCCCTCTGCCGCAGGGTAGAGCAACCATCCCAACTCGAACTCCGGGAACAAAGGCCCTGAATTGATCCCCACTTGTCCGAGGCATTCGCCGCTGGCCTTATTCTCAATCATGAGGGCACCACACCCGAATAGGCTCCATTGGGCGTGATCGGCACAGAACATTCCCCAAGCCACGGCAGTCGAAAAAGGACCGCCCATGTAGACGGAGCGATCTGACGCCATAAGGCCATGATAGCCGGTCCAATCTGCCGCCCGCATGGGACGGAGGATCGGACGGGACGTGGTAAGAATGGGAATCGTGGTCATCTGCAAGCCTTTTCCTCCTGCCGAGAGAACCCTCATCAAGGATCTATGACAGCTTTGCCCGACATGGCCCTCGCCAAAAGGCCCTGTGCCACGGCACATCCAATGCCCCCGAGGACATCTGCGCGCACTGCTCCAAGGCCATCCGCAAACGGTTGGGGGCTAGATCCGAATATCTCTTCTGCGACTGCACCACGACAGGCCAAAGGCTGGGGCCTAGAGCCTGCCCCGTTCATTCGCATTCACGCGATACTCTCTATCCC
>NCJR01000282.1 GCA_002282555.1 Rhodobacterales bacterium 34-62-10 | reverse complement strand
AGCCGTGGCGCTCGAACTGGAACTTGTCGTCGGCCTTCGCACCGGCCAGTGACGGCTCCACCACGGCGCGGATCACACGCTGGTCCAGGCTGGCATCGCTGCCGCCACCTCTCGTAGGGCATCTACTTCGCTCCGCAACGCCTCAGCCTTTGCCGGATCGCCGTGACGGGTCTGCACCCGGTGATAGACGATGGCACGGGTTAGGTTACGTTCGGCTTCTTGCTGGAGCTTGGCAGAAAAACGGGCGGTGCCCTGCCGGCTGTCCGTAAAAGACAACAGCCGCCGCCCGCCGAAAGGGACGGGCTGGTCCGTCGGGTTAGGACGCGCCGCTTCAATCAGCAAGGGCAATGCGTTGCCCATCAAAAAGGGTGCTCCAAAACGCTGCGGGCGCACTGTCACACCGTGGTGGCCCGCCCGGTCACAGCAACCGCGCTCCGCAGACGCGGTCAGATGGAGCGGTAAGACTTTGTCTTCTGCCTTGGGGCGCTCGAACAAGACCGCATCTGCGAGTCGTAGAAAAGAGTCGGACTGCTCTCGTGCTGGACCGATCAAGACTTTTTCCGAAGGCGCACGCACGGGTGCTTCATTTTCTTCCGAATCGTCAGGTTCAGCATCTAGGATATACTCGTCGTTGCCAGCCTCAGATGGATCGGGGCGCAGTACTTCGTCCAGGCCGACGGCCTGCCTCTCCGCTAGCAGCCATGGCGTCCCGCATTCGTCGCAGGCGCCAAGTTCAAATACTGGTGCGCCACAGTCACAACGTTCGCGCGGCTCTAAATGTACAGCACCCCAGGGCCAATCTGACCCTTCGGCACAAAGCGCTGGGTTTCGCGCGCTACAGGTCGGGTCGATACAAGCCCAAAGCCCTCCCTGCGCGCGATGAAACACGTGGAGGCGCCAAGGCGCCAGTTGCACCGACTGATCGGCTGCTTGTGCCTGCGCTGCAGCTTCAAGCAGCCGCAGGGTCTTCTGGCCGCGCGCGAGAGCTTCGCCCTCCAGGCCTAGTATCGTTCCAGCCTTTCCCAACGTGACGCCACCGTCACGCATTGTTGAGCGCAGTTGGCGAATTCGCGGATGCGGCGCAAGCTGCTCCCAGAGCCCTGAAGCATCCATTTGGAGCTTATCGGGGTCTAAGTGAACATCGTTTCCCTCGGGCGGCAGCACCGGTTCGATTTCTTCGCCTTCGATGATCACGACCTGTGCGGGTTCTACTCCGGCCAAATCGGCGAGGAAATGCTTCAGCGCCTCACGCGTTTCTTCACCCTCTCCAATGGTGGCCGACGTCGCGGCGAGACGAACATCTTCAGGTGCAACGCCGAATGCCTCACGGACCCGTCGCAGAAGCAATGCCATTTCGGCTGCTTGAGCGCCCACGTAGCTATGTGCTTCGTCCAGCACGATCCACCGCAGTTTACCCTGCGACTTGTCGAGGATGGAGCGATCCTGCGCTCGCATCAGCATGTACTCCAGCATAGTAACGTTAGTCACCAGCACTGAAGCGGGGCTTTCCCGCAGTGTTTTGCGGTCTCGAATCTCCGCGCCGATGTGTCTTTGTCGCGGAGGCAGCGACTCCGGCGTATCACCCTTGTAAAGCGCATAGCTCAACTGATCCGCTAGCGGATCCATCCATGCGCTCAGTCTTTCCTTTTGGCTGTCGATCAATGCGTTCAGCGGGTAGAGAACAATGGCCTGCACCCCAGCGTGCCGGGCGCCACCAGACTGCCGCAACAAGTCGTTTAACATTGGCACCATAAAGCATTCGGTCTTTCCCGAGCCCGTGCCACTGGTGACCATGAAGCTTCTCTGTTCTGCAGCTACTTCCCACGCGCGCAACTGATGAACATAGGGGGCGACACCATCGCCTCGACGGGGCCAGCGTCGCGGGCCGGTTTGGTCAAGTGCTGCTATCAATTCCTCTTCCAACAGTCCGCCTGCCAGATCGTCGAGACATTTCACAGCCCGCTTCCACACTCTTGCCGCCTCAAATATGGGATCGGCGACAAAAGAATTCGATCCGCCTGGAGCGCCGTGCAACATCTCGGCTAACGCCTGCCTTAGAGCCATAGAGCGGACACGCCCTTTGCCGATGACGGCATCTGCTGCACGGTCATTAATCCGGGTAAGGATCGCATCATAGCCGGAACGGGGCAGTGTGAGGTCGTCTTTCATCGGGCGGTCTCCTAAGCGGTCGGACGGTAATGCCAAGCCATCGCGGCGGGTAAGGCAGCCTCAAAGGCCCCTGGATCAATTTGCATTGCTTGCAGCAACTGTACCTTTTGGCGGGCAGTCGGCATCGGGCGTAGACCGTATGCAACCTCCGCGGCAAAAAGCGGCGCGTCGATCAAACCTCTAAGGTCCAACGAAAATTTATCAAGAGTTGCTGGTCTGAGTTTCGCGTCGAGGTCCAAAAAAGGGTCTCTGCGTTCGCGCTGACGATTGCGATTGAATGGCTCGTCGATGACCCGATCGCCATTGCGACGTACAATACGCTCGGCGTGATCACGCAATGCGTTGGCGGGGTTGCCGAAGGCTGCAGGCAGAGTACCAATCCACTGCACAAGCTCTGTGTGCCCGGCCAGACCGGAGTTGAGCAACCCAAGCGCGACATGGCCGGTCAGATCCGGCCTTAACGCAAGGATCTCCCATATTCGTCCTCTCAACTGGGTCTGCACCAACTCGTCCGACAAAGCCGCAAGTCCGGCTCGCGCGGCAAAGCTGATGTTGAGTTGGGTCGCTTCCGCACGCAACGCTGCGCCCCAATGATCGGGGTGCAAGAAGATCCAACGAGCGCCGCCGTGCAGTTCAATCGTCAACATGTCGGACAGCTCTTGTGAGGCGACCCTAAACAGGAGGCGCACGGCGATCTCTGGCACTTTGAAGCGCCCCGGGTTTACCGGAGAGTTTTTTGTTCAAAACTTATGCGACGTTATCAAGGGCGTTCATGCTTGCATAGAATGCGTCCTCCATTTCT
>NCJR01000281.1 GCA_002282555.1 Rhodobacterales bacterium 34-62-10 | reverse complement strand
GCACGGGATGTCATGAGTGAACGGGACCAGACGCAGCATCCGGGGCTGCGGATCACGGCGGTGACCTGCGTCAAGAACGAGGGGCCGTTCCTGCTGGAATGGATCGCGTTTCACCGGGTGATCGGGGTCACGGATTTCCTGTTCTATTCGAATGATTGCAGCGATGGCACCGACCGGATGCTGGATGCGCTGGCTGAGCGCGGGATCGTGCAGCACCTGCCCAACCCCGCCGAGGGGCGCAATTACCAGATGGAGGCGTTGAAACACGCGGCCTCGCAGGACGTGGTGACCGGGGCGGATTGGGTCTGGATCGCGGATGTGGACGAGTTTCTGAACATCCATGCGGGCGATCACACGATCCGCGCGTTGATTGCGGCTTGCGGTGATCCGCAGGCGATCAGCGTGAATTTCCAGTTCTTTGCCAATGCCGGGGTGGAGACGTTCGAGGATCGTCCCGTGATTGCGCAATTCACCCGTTGTCATAACCCCGATATCTGGTGCGGCGAGACGGCGATTGAGGTGAAGTCCCTGATCCGGCAGGATTTTCCCTTGCAGTATTACGGCGCGCATCGGCCGTTTTTCAAGGCCAAGCTGCCGCCGCGCAAGCATCCCAGATGGACCGATGGCGGGGGCCGCCCCGTGCCGCAGAAGTTTCTGGTGGCGGCCAATCCGCGCCGCATCCGCAAGTTTCCGGCCATGGGCGCGCGGGTGCATGCCACGTTGAACCATTACGCGCTGCGGTCCTTGGACAGCTATCTGGTCAAGAATGACCGGGGCGATGTGAACCGCGAGAACCGGGCCTTTGATGACACATACTGGCGTGAGCGCAATGACGCGGCGATGGAGGATACGAGTATCCAGCGGTATCTGACGGCACTTGAGGCTGAGATGGCGCGGCTGCGCTCTGATCCGGTGATTGATGCGTTGCATCTGGACTGTGTGGCGCAGCACCGCGCGCGGGCGGCGGCGCTGTTGGAGAGCCCTGCGTATCGGGACATGCGCGATCAGTTGCAGGCCGCGTCCACCCTGCCCCCGCAGGAGGAGGCGCTTTTGCGCGAGCTGGGTCTGTGGGAGGATGCGGCATGAGCGATGCGACCCGGTTGCGGATCGTCAATCTGGGGCTGCCCAAGACCGGCACCACCACGCTGGCCCATGCCTTGCGGCTGGCGGGGTTGAAGGTGGCGGATTACCGGATCCGGCGGCGCCAGACCGATGATGCGACGCTGCACGGCGCGTTTCTGGGTCAGCGGCTGTATGACGGGTATTTCAACACCGGCGATCCGCTGCACGGCCTGTCGGATTTCGATGCCTTTTCCGAGATCAGCTGCCTGCGGGATGCCCAATCCCTGTGGCCGCAGATGGACTGGGGTCTGATCAGTGCGATCCGCGCGCATCATCCCGCTGTGCGGTTTCTGGCCAGTTGGCGCGATCCGCGCGCGGTGTCGGATTCGATGCTGCGCTGGTCCAACCTTGGCACCGAGCGGCTGCCGGGCAGTGATGTGCCCGGCCTGCCCCGCGGCTTTGGCGCGACCACGGCCGAGCGGATCCGCTGGATCGAGGGGCATTACGCCCATCTGCGGGCCTTGTTCCGGGATGATCCGTGTCTGTTGATCTATGACGTGGCCGATCCGGAGGCGCGGACCCGGATCAGCGCCCATATCGGGCGCAGCGTACCGTGGTGGGGGCGCGCCAATGCCAACGCGGACGCGGGCGATCAGGCCGAGGGTGCGGCTGCATGACCCGCATTTACCTGCATATCGGGTTGGAACATGTGGGCGCGGCGCGCCTGCAACAGGTGATGGCGGACAAGCGCGAACAGATGCTGGCCAAGGGTGTGCTGTTTCCGCGCGCCGCGGGGCCGCGCAACCACACGCGATTGTTCATGGCGGTGACCGATCCAGACCATGTGGATGCGCTCAGGGCGGGGCGCGGCTATGCCGATCCCGTGCGTCAGGCCGCCTTGCGCAGCGAACTGGCCACCACGCTGGCGCGCGATATCGCGACCCATCAGCCGCAGGCGGTGATCCTGTCGGCCAGCCAGTTGGGGACATCGCTGGCGCGCAGGTCGGAACTGGAGCGGTTGCGCGATCTGCTGGTGCCGCTGTCGCGCGATATCCGCATTGTCGCCCATGTGGATGCGCCCGCCCGGATGCTGGCGCGGCATTACGCGGCGCAGGTTCTTGACGGGCGCAGCGCGTCCCTTGATCTGGAACGCGGGTTGCCGGGTGCCGATTGGTGGGACGCGGCCCTGGCCAAGGCCCCGGTGATCGACGCCGCGGCGGGGCATTATTTCGAGACGCATTGCCCGCCCTTCTGGTTGGATCATGCCGCTTTGATGGCCCATTGGGAGGGGGTTTTCGGGGCGGGCACGGTTAGGCTGCGCGCCTATGATGCGGCGCTGTTTCATGGTGAGGCGGCGACCGAGGAGATTCGCGCCGCCTTTGATATTGCCGGCACGCTGGGGCGCGCGATCCCGGTGCCTGTGCCCGAGGCGCCTGCCGCGGCGTGGATTGCGCGGGCGCGCCAGTTGAACATGCTGTTGGAGCGGCTTCAGAGCGTGACCGGGCAGATCGTGCCGCGCGCGCTTTGGGGGAAGTTCATCCAAGAGGTGAAGATCGGTGGTGATCCCATTGATCCAGGTTCACTTTACAGCATCACGCAGCCGCTGGAGGCGCGGCTGAAGCCGCTTCTGGATACGCAAGCGGCGCTTGATCCCGGCTGGGTCGCGCCGGGGCGCAGGGCCAAGGCTGCCATCTGGACCGAGGCCGATCCCGGTCAGGGGTTCCGGGCCAGCCAGTATCTGCTGGCCTTTCGCGGGCGGATCGCGCGGGCTGCCAAAGCCGCCCGGCAGGAGGCGCGCGACGGGTCCGTGACTGCCGATGACAGCGCAGGCGTTGACCTGACACCGCAGGTGCCGCTGCCCGCAGAGATCGCGCCCGAGGCCACGGCGAAGGAGCACAAGACGAAGAAAGCCCCGCTCAGCCCAGCGGCCG
>NCJR01000280.1 GCA_002282555.1 Rhodobacterales bacterium 34-62-10 | reverse complement strand
GTCCTCGAACTTCCTCCATAGCGGTGTGCCGTGGTAGAGCCATGGCCTGTAGAGAACGCGCCTGGGGTCTGGTGCCTTTCGTGGACGTCCATTGGCCTTTTCCGGATCAGCACCAAGGCGCATTGCTGGGGTAAGCATAACTGGCGATGTGGTCGCAAGCTTGGGAACCTCAATGGTCTCCTTTGTGCCAGGGACGCGGCCTGCTGATAATCCCTCGGCCACTGGGGCCTCGCTGCCGGAAGTCGCGCCAGGCCCTTTGTATTGCCGTGGCTCGAACCAGTTGTAGTAGACCCGGAAGATGTTGAGGAACGCCATCAGGACGGCAGGATTGAATACCGCACCGTTGATATAAGCCGGACCTGTCCGTGCCCCCTTGCCACCAGCTCGCTTGGACGGGCTTGTCCGCCGCCGCAGAGAGCTCATGAATGTCGATACGGGCTGAATGGTGGCTCTCAGCGCTCGCCTTGTAAGCGCGGCGCGCAGTTCAGGGTCATGAACCTTCTGGTCGAAGGCAAGCTTTTTCAGAGGGTCGCGATACTTCTTTCGTAAGACAGGAAAACCAACGACTTTCTGTGTCTCCCCGTAATACTGGGCCGGCGTCCTTATCCAGATCTGAGGAAACTGGCGGGATTGGAAGTTCGCAATCGAATACGGATACTTCGTGCCATTTCGTCCCTCAATGTATGCGGTGGACATCCTCTGGGTGCAAAACTGCTCCAGGAGGTCACGATCTGAAAGATCATCTCCGAGTGTTGCGCGCGCTTTTTCCTTGAATGCCTCCAGCGCCTCAGCGAACTGCGCCATACGTGCTTTGTTTTTCGGTGCAGAGACCTCTTTGTCAAACGAGATCACGAACCATTCGAACATGTCATCATTGATCATGTCGCGGAAAACATGCGGCACGACGCGAACCATCGCCGCCTCCTGCTCACCTACCAAGGTGATCTTACCCTTTGGCAACATGTCGCGCAGGCATGCAAGGTGAGCCGCCTTTGTGTAGGTCGGCTTCACGACGCTCCCGTTGAAGCTTCCCCGGTAGTCACGGTCTGTATCGTGGAAACCGAAATAGCCCTGTCTTATCTGGTCCAGCTGGAATCGTTTGTCCTCGGCTTCATTGAGCTTTTCTTGCACATCTGGAGGGAGGGCAACGCCGGTGCCTTTGCTCTTTTCATAGGCATTCTGCACACGCTCCGAGAATACCCTCCAGCGGCCTTCGGCGCTCGCGAAGAGCATCGGCTCATCCAGCCGCCCACTTGGGCGCTGGAAATGCATCTTGGGTGCGGTGAAGGTAATACCGGATTTCTGGGAGTATTGCTGTCGAAGGTTGGCCAGCTGACCGGTATCGCTCAGATAATGCTGCTCGACGAACTCAACAGGATCGACGTTCGGATCGAAGTTCGCGTCGATACGGAAGACATAGCCGCTCCGAATATCAGCGGAGACTGAGAACTGGAGGGGCGTGAGCCGTCGATCGAGCCGGCTCTCCCAGTTGACCGAGATCGTCACGTCATCATGCGCAATCCTCATATGCTTAAAGCGGCCTGACGCATCTTCTCGCTGTTTCCACTCCTTCAGCTTCGCGCGCTCGAACGCCAACAGCGTTTTCTCCAACCAGAAAATGCGGCTGTATAGCCGACTTACGCCAATCTTTTTTCCTGTGTCAGGGTCGGCCAACACGCGCCGCATAGTCGTGATGCTGTCGCCGTTGACGATGCAGCGGAGGATGCGGACGTTGTCGCGCAGTTCTTGGTGAGCCTGGTGATCCAAAGAGACCGATATCCGGGCTCCAGCCTTGCCCTTGCATGGACGATGAATAATCCGGAAACCGGATGGCTTGGCCTTGCGCCTGTTTCCACCCGCCACAAGTTTCCCATGCGTGCCGTTGAAGATGAACTCGTCTGGATTATCCAGATAGCGGGCGCCACACGCACCGCAAACGGGCCCCTCAAGGCAGCCGCCAGCTAATAGCAGGCGCGTATATTCCTCCAGGAAGTGCTCATTTGAAAGGATCGAGAAGGTAATACCACATACGTCGTTTCCACGCTGGTGAGAGCACTCCATGGTGCGGCCGTCATCCCAGCCCACGGGATTTCCTTCGTATTCGAAAACCTCCGAGATCCGAGTATTGTGATCGTCGCTCGACATGGTGTAGGCGCCGAGCCCTGTAGCAAGGGCAGGAATACTCGCTGCTGCCACTTGCTTTCTCTCTGAAGCGTTCCTCCCCTTGAAAACCGGGATGGAGAAGTTTGGTGCCACACCAAAGTTACCGCAGTCTGGGTCGCCGCAGGTATTGAGGTTGAAATCTTCCAGGATAGCAGGATATACTTCTGGTAGGTTCAGTTGCTGGATCTTCTTGACCATTCGTTCGCCGATCTTTCGGTATTGATCTGTCAAGAAGGCCTCCAGGACCGATCGGGATATTGGCCGTTTTCGTCAGAGACGAAATCCCGAAACGATTTTTCTTCTTAGTGTTGCGTCGGGACAAAAGTCCCGAGAGCTTCTTAATTGAACTCCTGAAATATTATAATAAAATCATACGGCTACCGAGATTTATATCGGTAGCCGTTGCAGTTGTGTCCCAGATTCCGGAATGAGCCAGGCTTCACGGTCGCGGGTTTCATTTCCGTCTTTGTGCCGCAGAGCTTCTGGAACGCGATATTTCTGGTCGGAGATGGCGGTGCGCAGGACGCGCCGGGCTTCCTGATCGTTCTTGAAAACGCGCTGGTGGCACCGGTCGTGGCCTTCTTCACCTTCATCGGGTCGATGGGCAATGTCCCCCTGGCCGCGATGCTCTGGTCGCGCGACGCGTCGTTCGGAGGCGTGATCGCCTTTCTCGGAGCCGATCTTGTTGCTGCCACGGTGATCTGGGTGCGCGCAAAGTATTACGGCTGTCAGTATGCGCTCTATCTTTCAGGCTTGCTGTACCTGTGCATGGTCGCTGCGGGAATTACGGTGCATTACCTGTTCGCTCTCGTAGGGATGATCCCGACCGAGCGGCC
>NCJR01000279.1 GCA_002282555.1 Rhodobacterales bacterium 34-62-10 | reverse complement strand
GCTGCCGCAGCGAACATGCTGGGCCTTACGACCCAGAACCCGACGGTGACGGTGTATCTCACATCCGGCCGCAGCCGCTCGCTGGCGCTTGGCCGGCAGAAAATAGAACTTCGCCATGCACCGGCCTGGCTGCTTCAGCGGCCTTTGGAGCGCTCGGGTCAAGCCGTGCGCGCGCTGGCATGGATGGGGCGAGCGCACGCGCCGGAAGCCGCACGTCAGCTTGGCATCGCATTAAGCGCGAAAGAGAAGCAGGAACTCCTGTCTATGCGCTCAATGGTACCCGGCTGGATGGCGAAGGAGATCAGCGCCCTTGCCCTCTGACGAACAGCTCCAGGGGTAATCACCCCATTTTTAAGCGGCCGGATTTCTGGACTTCACGCGGCAAGTTTGAGTTTCATGGCGGGGGTGATGCCGCCGATGCCCATGTTCGGGCGCTGATTGTTGTAAGTCCATAGCCACCGGGTGGCGTGTTCCTTGACCTCCTCGATCGTGTTGAAGATGAACTGGCCGAGCCATTCCTGGCGGACCGTCCGGTTGTAGCGCTCGACATAGGCATTCTGCTGTGGCTTGCCGGGCTGGATGTAGAAGATCCCGATACCTCGCTTTGCGGCCCAGGTTTGCAGCGCGGCGCTGACATTTTCCGGCCCGTTGTCGACGCGAATGCCCATCGGTTTTCCACGCCATTCGATGATCTGGTTGAGCGTGCGCACCACGCGGGCTGCCGGCAGGGAGAAGTCGACCTCGATGGCAAGGCCTTCACGGTTGAAGTCATCAAGGACGTTCAGTGTCCGGAAGGATCGCCCATCACTGAGCTGGTCTGCCATAAAGTCCATCGACCACATTTCATTCGGCCGCTCCGGGACAGCCAGGGGTTCGGGCACCTCCCGAACCAGCCGCTTCTTCGGCTTGATCCGCAGGTTCAGCTCGAGTTCGCAATAGATACGGCGGATGCGCTTATGGTTCCAGGCAAAGCCCTGCACATTGCGCAGGTACAGATAGCAGAGGCCGAAGCCCCAGCGCCTGGTCGTATCCGAGGCCGCCAGCCTGACCAGCCAGTCGGCGATCTCTGCGTTCTCATCCGACAGCTTCGCCTCATACCGGTAGCACGTCTCGCTGATGCCAAAAGTGCGGCAGGCCAGCGCCACAGGCACGCCCTTCTTCCGAACAGCCTCCTTGGCCATCTCGCGTCTTTGAGATGGCCTTACGGCTAATGGGATGGTCCGCCCCGTCTCCTCACGGCAGAGTACTGTAACAGACACAAGGAGGAGGTAATGCCCAGAACACCCCAACCCCGAGATGCCGCGGTTTTCGGCATCGATCTTGGCAAGAACGTTTTTCACGTCGTCAGCACGGATGCGTCAGGCGCTGTAGTACAACGCACGAAGTTCCGAAGAGACACCCTGTTGCGGTTCTTTGAAAGCGCAAAGCCAGCCCTGATTGGCATGGAAGCCTGTCCCGGTTCCCAATGGCTTGCCCGCCGGCTTGAGGCTATGGGACACACCGTCCGGATCATGCCTGCCCAGTTCGTAAAGCCCTATCTCAAGTCCAATAAGTCAGACACGCTTGATGCTGAGGCGATTGCCGAAGCGGTGACGAGGCCTTCAATGCGCTTTGTGCCAGTCAAGACCGTCGACCAAGTGGACATCCAGGCGCTCCATCGGATCCGGGACCAGATGATCGGCAAACGCACGGCCCTGATCAATCAGATGCGCGCTTTCTGCCTCGAGTATGGCATCGCCCTGCGACAGGGCGCTGGCCTCTTCAAATTGGACTTTCCCAAGGTGCTTGCAGATGACGCGAATGATCTTTCGCCCACAATGAGGCGGCTTCTTTCGGACCTTTTCGAGGATCTTCTACACCTGGAGCTGCGCATCAGGACGGTGTCGTCGGAGATCGAAGCCCTCGTTGCCCGCGACGACGTCGCCCGCCGTCTCACGACGATCCCAGGTATCGGCCCGCTCGGCGCCAGCGCGCTTCTGGCTGCAGTCGGCGATGGCAAACAGTTCCGGCGTGCGCGCGACCTCGCTGCCTGGCTCGGGCTCACCCCGAGAGAGTACTCGACCGGAGGCAAGCAAAAACTGCTCGGTATCTCCAAACGGGGGAACAAGTATCTCAGACGACTTTTGATCCACGGGGCGAGAGCCTGCCTTATGCATCTCGACAAGAGCCGTCACAGGATGGGTGACTGGCTGGTTGGCTTGCAAGCGCGGATGCACCCCAACAAAGTCGTCGTTGCTTTGGCGAATAAGATGGCGCGCATGGCTTGGGTGATCCTCACCAAGCCTGGTGCGCTTTACGAGCGGCAGGATCCAGCCTTCACCTGAGATCGGTCGCTCCAACAGATTGCGAGGCTCGGGAGGATGATGACGAGACAGTCGATCGGCACGGCGTAAACCCGTCGCAAAAAAGCGGGCTATCAGCCCGAACCACTAAGTGGAAACGACGTGTGCGGATCTCATCATGGCCTGGCTGCAACAGCAGTCCACTCGCGAGAGGCCGGATACATTTATGCAAACTGTTCTTCGTCAGACGATACCCGATATCCCTTGCAATGACGGGGCGGACCATACATTTTTTCCAAGGGCGTCTTTCAGCAGCTCATTCTGCATCGCCATCTCGGCGTACATCTTCTTGAGCCGGCGGTTCTCCTCGGCCATGGCTTTCATCTCGGACATCAGTGAGGCGTCCATGCCGCCATACTTGCTGCGCCAGTTGTAATAGGTCGCGTTGCTGATCCCATGCTCGCGGCAGAGGTCAGGCACAGGCACACCACTTTCGCCCTGTTTCAGGATCGCCAGGATCTGCGGCTCGGTAAATCTCGATTTCTTCATTCTCGTCTCCGTCGATAATCAACGCCGGAGAAGTCCAGTTTTCAAGCCGATTAATTTCAGGGAGGATTACCCTCGGTCGCCCGACAGCGGAGGTGGTGTAGCGAAGCCATCAGAGAAAACTTCGTCCTCGCTAAACTCGACAATGGATGTGTTCTCTGTGGGAAGGAGT
>NCJR01000278.1 GCA_002282555.1 Rhodobacterales bacterium 34-62-10 | reverse complement strand
TGCCCCCACCTATCCCGGCGGTTTTGACGCCATCCTGACCCAGATGGAGGGGCGGCGTGATCCGTTCACCTATGAGGATCACGAGGCGCTGCCGCCTTTGGATGTGGATTTCGGCCCGCTCAAGACCGCGCGGGTCAATGGGCGCGCCGACAGCGTTGCGGGATCACGCTCGACCTATGCGCGCAAGCTGCGTGAGCTGTCGGAGGAGTTCAAGGACCTGCCGGAGCTGATGCTGCTGCATGGCCTTCTGATCGCGCATCTGCGCCGCCGCTCTGCGCCGGAGCACACGGCAGCACTTTTCCTGCGGCTATGGTCCGAAGAATCGGACTGGCTGCTGCGCCGTCTGGATGCGCGCTGGCTTGTTTCGGCGATCACCACATTCGGGGATCACGGCGCGACCGAGGTGCAGCGGCGGGTCGGCCAATCCCTGAGCCTGATGTTCGGGCTGATGAAGCTGTATGAGACCGAGCGGCTTTATTCCGGCACGACACCTGATCAGGCTTTCGCATGGGCCAAGCCACCCAAAGCGCCGCTGGCCCTGCAGATGGATGCCTATGCGCTGGGAAGTGGCGGTCTGGATGTGAACATGCTGGGGCGGCTGTGGCAGGACGCGCAGGCCGATCCGGTGCTGGCCCCGCTTGCGCGGCATCTTATGGAACTGCTGATTGCCGATGACCGGACAGTGTTCCGCCGTCTGCGGCTGATGCGCCGGGACCGCGAAAAAGCCCAGAAAGCCGAAGGGATCCGTCCGAAACGCGGCCACGCGGCCCCGTCGCAGCATATCCCCGTCCCGGCCAGCGTGGTCCGGTCCGATCCTGCAACCCTGCGCTGGGGCACGGTATCACTGGTCAAGGCACCGTTGCGCCGGATCGCGCAATTTGCGGCACATCATCTGGATCTGGGCGCGGACAGGCTGCATATCCATCTGGACGAGCCGCACCCCGAGGCTGTGACCTTTCTGTCGCGCCACCCCAAGATCCATGTCACGACCTGCGATGCAAGCTGGTGGGCCGGGCAGAAAAAGCCGCGGATGAAAACGCATCAGCTGCGTCAGGCCTGGATCGCGACGCAGACCTATCAGAGCAGTGATCTGGATTTTCTGGCCCATATCGATGTGGACGAATTCATCCTTGCGCCCGGCACCTTTCGCGCGGCGTTGGCCGCTTTGCCCGGCGATATCGCGGCTGTGCATCTGCCGCCGGCAGAATTGCTGGCCGGGACCGAGGATTGCTTCAAGCTGACCCCGGGCGATGCCGGACAGCACAAGGCCGTACTGGAGGATATCTATCCGAACTTTGGCGGTCACCTGCGCAGCGGTTTCATCAGCCACCGCGAGGGGAAGATCATCGCCCGCTGCGGCATTCCGAGCATCCGTTTCGGTCTGCACGCGCTGTTGCTGAACGGTCATCCCGCCAGCAATCGGATGGCCTTGCCACAGGTAAGACTGGGCCATGCCCATGCCCCCGACTGGGACACATTCATGCAGCATATGGCCTTTCGGATGACGCAAGGTTCGTATCGCAAGACCGATGATGAGAGTCTGGGCCTGCGCGACATTCTTGAATTGCTACATGAGGAGGATGGCGAGGACGGGCTGCGCGCCTTCTTTGCCGAGGTCTGCGAGGGCAATGAGAGGCTGACCACGGCGCTGGAGGCACATGGCATGCTGATCCGCGTGCCGCTTGATCTGGATGCCAAGGTTTTGCGTGTATTTGGCGCAAAACCAACGGATTAAACGGCATGCCTCATGTGAAACATCACCTTAAGTGGGGCATTGTCACCACGGTCAAGGCGCCGGTGGTGGCAATCCTTGGATTTGCGGCGCATCACCTTGATCTGGGGGCGCACCGGATTTTCATCTATCTGGACGATGACAATCGCGCAGGTTTCGACATTCTCAAGGCGCATCCGAAGATCCGGCCCGTTCTGACGGATGACGCCTATTGGCAGGCGATGGGCATGAAGCGCCGGGCCAAGCACCAGTCGCGCCAGTTCGAGAATGCCCGCCATGCCTATGGCCGCGCGGGTGATCTGGACTGGCTGGCGCATATCGACGTGGATGAGTTTCTGTTGCCGTCGGTGCCGATGGCCGCGCAGCTGGCGGCACTGCCGCAGGATTGCCTTTGCGCCCGGGTCCGCCCGGTCGAGGCGCTGGCACCTGTCACTGCGGGTCAGTCGCTTTATGCCAAGGCCCGCAGTCAGGACCGGGCCCTGCGCAACCAGCAGACCGAGCGGCTTTATCCCGATTACGGCGCGCATCTGAACGGCGGGTTTCTGAGCCATGTGGCGGGCAAGATGATCTATCGCACCGGCGTGCCCGGCCTGAAGGCCCATATCCACAATGTCACGGTGGACGAGGTGCAAAATCCCGGCCAGCAGGAATTGTCGGGCACGGAATTGCTGCACATGCATGCCAAAAGCTGGGACGCGTTCATCGCCGCCTATCACTATCGCATTGAAAAGGGCAGTTACCGGGCCGAATTGAAACCGAACCGGCCCTTGGAGCAAGGCGGTTTGACCCTGCACCAGATGTTCAAAGCCATCCATGATGCGCAAGGCGAGGCTGGTTTGCGCCATTTCTTCGATCAGGTATGCGCGGCCTCGGACAGCCATCTGGCCGCGTTGGAGGCCGAGGGGCTGTTGCGGCGGCCCGCACTGGATCTGGAGGCGGCCGTGGCGCGACATTTTCCCTACGTCTGAGCGGGGTTGAACGGGCAGTTTTCCCGCTCTCATTGACCGCCGCCACGCTTTAGGCTATGGCCTGCGCGGGGATCATATATGTGGATAACCACAGGGCCATTGGGGGCCCGACCCCCAGCAGACGCAACGGGCCGTGACGTGTCCGTACTCAACGGATACACATGATAAAATTCTCTGATCTCAAACTCGACCCCAAGGTCCTCAAGGCGATTGAGGATGCGGGGTATGAAACGCCTACGCCCATTCAGGCAGGGGCGATTCCGCCCGCGCTGGAAGGCCGCGACGTGCTGGGGATTGCCC
>NCJR01000277.1 GCA_002282555.1 Rhodobacterales bacterium 34-62-10 | reverse complement strand
AGTCGCCGGGGTGCGCGGCGCCGCGTTGACGGCTTGTCCCCGGAGAGGCGCGCGGGCGGCCTGAACGCGCGCCCTGGCCAGATCAAATCCGAGCGCGCGGGCCTCCTGCTTCCAGGCTTCCAGCAGGGCAGCGCGCTGGGCCGGGCGCTTGGCCTGACGCGTGCGCAGAGCGGCCTGTTCCATGCCTTTAGGGCTGCGGTAGCCGTAGGTGTCTGCGGCTTGCTCGATGGCCAGGCGGCGCTTCGAGAAGGCGCGTTCGATGTCTCGGGGGATGGCGGTCAGGCGAAAGGTCGTGCCGTAACGGTCGATGGCATGGCCGCCGCGTTCGAGTTCCTGGGCGAGGTGGGCGCGGTAGACGGCGCCGGCTTCCTTCTGGGCCTTGTAGAGGTCGCGGCTGACGAGGCTGCCCCAGCTGCCGTCCCGGCGCGGCGCGGAATTGAAGATGAAGGCATGGGTGTGAAGCTGGGGATCGAGGTCCCGGCTGGTGTGGTGGTGGAACCGGGCGATCGTCAGCCCGGCGACCGGCTCGCGGACCGCGCCGCCCTTGCCGCGCCGGGTGAACGCGTGATTGTCTTCCAGATGGGTTGTGGCGGCGTGGACCGCGCGGCGATGCGCCGCTTCGATCGCCTTGCGGTCAGCCTCCGGCGCGAGCGCCCACATCACCGAGACAGACTTCGGCGCTGAGAAGGTCATGTCCCAGCCCGGCGCGTGGGATTTGCCGGGTTGGGTCAGACGGGCGCCGGTCTTCGGGTCGCGGCCGTTCAGCATCGCTTCGAAGTCCGTCTTCGAGACAGGGCCTTCGAGCGCGAGGCGCTCGGCGCCGCGCCCGGCCCATTCGCCGTCGGCTTCGGCCTCGGGCTGCTGCCCGCGCTTGCCGGTGTAATACTCGTCCGACGCCATGTGCCTGTAATAGCTCACTGCGGCAGCAACCGACTTGCGCGCCGAAATCGAGGCAACCATCAGGCGCCCGGGTCGCCGGGCTTCGGCTTCCGGATGCGGACGAGATCATCGGGTGTCAGGAGGCGCGGCTTGGAAGTCCCGGCCGGACTTTTCGGGTCGATTGGCGAGGGAAGTTTCTGGCGCAGCGGGGCAGGCGGGCTGGCCTGTGTCCACGGGGCAGGGACGTTCGCCTCCCGCTGTTTGGGCAGGGACACGATCGGAAGATCGACCTCGAACACATCCTCGCCGAAGCCCATCACCAGGATGCGCACTTTGTTGCCTTTCCGGCCAAGGCGCGAGGAGAGCTCGCTGGGCGTCACCACCGGCCTGACCGATCGCTGAGGCGTTCGCGAGACGGAGCGCGTTCCCCCTGACACGTTTTCGGTACGGGAGACGCGTTCGATTTCCTGCAGGCCGATCGCCCGGCTCATGTCGTCAGCGCCTTCGCCGGGGTTCATCCGTCCAATGACATGCGTGCCGATCATCGAGAGCCAGGCGCTGGTCCGGTCGCGGCCATAGTTGATGCGGATCTGGGAGGTGTCCTGCGCCGCCAGCACCACGCAGACGCCCTTCGAACGTCCAAGATCGAGCAGCGAGGCCAGATCGTCCATCGCCTCCAGTTGCGGAAATTCGTCGAGGAAGAGCCAGATCCGCCGCGTGCTGCTCTCGCGAAAGGCCGGGCTGCAGACATGCGCCGACAGGAGACTGACGAGGCCGCCGATCCAGGCATTGGTGAGCTGGGGGTAACGGCCGTCGCGCTGCAGGATGACCGGGGCAGGGGCGCTCGCGGCGCGAAGCCAGGACGCGATGCTGAACGTGCCCGACGCGCCCGCCGACCAGGCATCGGCCATCGCTTCGAGCACGTGGATGTGCGCCTTGAACGTCGTCAGGATCGACATCGCCGTGCGGTTCGCCGCATCGCCGAGAATCTGGGCGGCTGCCGGATGGCAGGTGTTCGCCAGGACGATGAGCTCGGCGGGCGCGAGAATGGCGCGGGCATGCAGGTCGCTCCAGGTCCAGTTGCCCGGCCGCTCGATTTGCAGGCTGACAATACAGGCGACGAGCAGTTCGCGGGCCCCTTCTGCCCACATCGGGTCGCTGCTCTTCGGGATGAACCGGGCGGCGAGCTCGCGCGCGTCCTGCTTGGTCGTGCAGTCCGCTGCAATGTCCCAGATCGCGGACCGGGCATCCTGCGGGGCGATGAGGGTGATCTCGCCGGGCAGGCGTTCGGTCATGTCGCCCTTGGTGTCGAGCACGAGCATCTTGTCGCCGAACTGCATCGCTTCGAGAATGAGGTGCTGGATCGTCTGTGTCTTGCCCGACCCCACCGCCCCGGTGATCAGCATGTGGCGGGATTCACGGTCGCGGCTCATCGCGATGCCCGGCGGGAACGCGATGCCCCCGCCGGTCTGGCGGGCTTCCTTTCGGCTGATCTTTCCGATGGCGCTGCGGGCCTTCCGGCCGGTGAAACGCTGCGGGCCGCGCACGATCTTCGGCGGAGGGCGTTCGAACCATACGGCCAGCACAAGTCCGGCCGCCAGGATCAGGGTCAGGGCCGATCCGCCCGCCAGCATCTGCCAGCGCTGAATGACGTCGTCCCAGACGCCGATCTCGCGAAACCAGTCTTCGCAGCTTTGGTGCGCCTCACCGGCGCCCGGGGCCCAGAGCAGTGAAAAGGCTCCGGCTTTTGTACAGGTCGCAAGACTTCCCGGGTGAAGATAGTAGGGCTGGCCGTCGACCATGTAGACGGGGGGCGAGCGTTCGAAAGCCTGCCAATGATAGAGCCAGGTGAGGCCAGCGAACGCAAAAGTGAGGGCGCCGAGGATATGTTTTGCTCTAGGCATGGGGCGGTCCCTCCGGAGGCTCACCGCCGAGCGCGCGCAGCAGCGCGTCGAACATGGTTTCGAGGCGGCCGAGACAATCTGTTGTCTGATCACAGGCCTTTAAGGTGAGCTGCACATCTTGCGCGAGAGACGCGAGCCGTCGTTCGATTTTCAGCAGCCGCTCTGCCTGCGTGAACGGGTCGCCGTCCGAGAGGCCCGAGCGGATGAGTTCGCGGGCGACGCCGGTCGGCGTCCCGGA
>NCJR01000276.1 GCA_002282555.1 Rhodobacterales bacterium 34-62-10 | reverse complement strand
CCGGCGAGGACCTCGCCGGCCTCTTCGAGAAGCAGCCGCTGCCGCCCGAGGCGATCGACGTGCGCTTCGCCATGGAGGGCGTGCGCCTGGAGGCCACGCGCCGGGTGGATCGCGGGGCTGTACATTACCCAGCCCGGACCAGCGAGGTCTACGCCGCGAAAGAAGAGGGTCGCGCGCCCCGCGAGCGCGAACGCGTGGGGCAGGACCTGACCCGGACGCTGGCGGAGATCGCCAACACCAGAACCGTCTACCATTCGCTTGCCACGGAGGCCTCCCGCGAGGCCCGCGAGGATATTGCCGCGGCGCTATTTCGCGCGGGCGAGGTGCTGGCGCATGGCGGGCAGGTGGACCGAACAGGAGATGTGTATATGGCCGAGGATCAAAGTTTCGAGGACCTGAGAAGCCTCTATGCGGAGAAGCTCGCGCGGGTCCAGGGCATGATCGCCGAAAAATCTGACGCGGAACGTCCCGTGCTGGAAAAGCGCCTCATCGAGATCCAGACGCAGGTCCAGCACATGCAGCCCTTGGGGCTGCGATCATCCACGCTGTCAGAGACCCCCTCGGAGGGCGGGATCTATTCCGAAGCCAATATCGACGCCAGCCAGCGCGAGCGACTGGCGGAGCCCGACCTGAGATCGCGCATTGACGCGGCACTACGGGGCACCGGGATCAGCACATCGGAAGTGGTGGCCCGGATCGAGACGGGCGCCTCAAATGCAGCGCTCGAGCATCAATGGATCGCCAATGATCTCTCCAAAGTGGCAGAGGCGCGGGATCTGAACCTCGAGCGCCGCGCCGATCTGGAACAGGCCCGCGACATTCTCAATGACGTGCATGTGGAACTTGGCACGCTGTTGGAGCGGGAGAACGTTCTGCGCCGGGATGGCGTCATGGAAGCGGAACCGGTCAGCGAGCGGTTCCACTATTACGAGGACGCGGTCCGGGCGATGGAAGGGACAATCCGTCAGGAAATGCGCGCAGACGGCCTCACCGCGCAGCAGATCGAGGATCGGGACTGGGAGGTTGTCTCACGGGCGGAGCGCCGGATCGAGACGGAGCAACGCGCGTATCTCGAAGCACACCCAGACCTGCTCGCACGCCCAGTCGATGTGATCGACCGGTCTGAACCCTACAGGGAGATCATCACCGATGCGGCCCGCGCCAGCGAGATCACCCGCGAGGTCGACCGGATCATGGAGGGACGCGACCTCCGCACGCCTGTTGCAGATGCTGTCACGGATGACTTGCGCGCGCGCTATCCGGACATGCCGTCCCACCTCGCCCGCGGGCTTGGCGCGACCTATGCGGCCGTCGTCGAGATACGCGACACGGAGGTCATCAATCAGGTCCGCCGCGAAAACGAGATGCGCGACGGGCTCGGGTCTGGCACGCGCGACGCACTCCTCGCAGCCCGCGGTGAAGCTGCGCCGCAGTCTGACCGTGCCGACCGCCTTGCAGACGAGATTGCGCATGTCCTGGACCATGAACGGGCGGGGGAGTTGTCCGCGCCCTTCGAGACCGAGGCGGAGCGGGACGCTTTCCGGGGCGAGATCGCGCGGGTGCTTGATAACCGTCAACTTGAGCGGCTCACATCCGGCGATGCCGATGCGCTGGACAAGGTTCTCGAGGACCGCCTCGACCGGCTCTATGTCGCCAAGGTCTACCTGCAATCGGATGCAGCGACGGCCAACACGGAGGCCTTGCGCCAAGTGGTCGATGATCTTGCCGATACCGAATACGAAAAACACCGCACGACAGACGTGGATGGCGAGACCGAGCGGGGTCAGGTCCATTGAGCGCCTCCATGGGAAAAGCGCGGATCGCCACGGGCGTCTTGCTGGTGACGCTCGTGACCGGGGCCATGGGCTATACCATCGCCTCGGCGGTGCTGACTTATCAGGATCTCGGCTTCGGGGCCGAGATCGACTTTGCATATATCGCGCAGAACTATCTGGCGATCCTCGATCGCCGCCCGGAGGACGCGCAACTTATTCACCTGATCATCGGCAGCTTCGCCGCCGCCGGCCTGATGCTGAGCCTCGCCCTCTCGGGGTCCGCCCTGACACGCTTTGGTCAGACCCATTGGCAGACCGCGCGTGAGATGAAGGCCAATGGCTTCTTCGGGGCGCCGGGCACCGGGTTCATCCTCGGCAAGCTGGGGCCGCCGGGCTCCCGCGCCAATTACATTTGCTCCAAGGTCTTCCCCCATGCGCTGATCGTGGCCCCCACGGGCCGCGGCAAGACCACGGGTTTTGTCATTCCGAACCTGCTGACCTGGCAAGGCGCAGGTACAACTTAGGGCTACGCGACAACCGGGAAGTTGACGAAGGTTGGCCTTACTTTTCACCGTTCTAGGCCTGCTGCTGATGTGTCATTCATGATGTCACTCGCCACATCCGAAACCGCCCCTGCCCTGTCACTTCGCGGATGAGACCGCGCGCTTCCATCCAGGCGAGGTTGCGCTGAACTGCGGCACGGCTCGAGCTCGTCACTGCCTCGGCCATCGGTGCGGATACAAAGGGCCACTCGGTCAACACTGCGCGCAAAGCGCGCGGGGTCTTGCCAGAGAGAGAGATCGTCTCTGTTTCTGCCCGCGCTGACCAGAGCGCACTTATGCAAAGTCGACTCCTGCGGTGTCGAGATTTGCCGAAACTGGGCGCCAAAAACTCCCGATTGAAAAGATAGCATATGCGTTGGCCCAGGTCATGACATTGCCCGGGGTCATCTCAAGCGCGTTGGAGCACTTACATCATGAGCAGGGGGATGTCGCATGACTCTACCAACTCGCCGTGGAGTTGATCAAATGTAGATCTGGTCGCTCTGCCACAGCGTTAGCAGCCTGACGCCCGCTCACCCCAACTCTAACAGTTTCCAAATCCTGTTGTTCCGACTGCCATCCTGTCAGGTCCGAGAAAACCGGCAAGCGCCGCCTGTGGCGTCGATTCCGGTCGAGAATTCCGGTTCCTCCCACGCGCAGGCGCTCGGTTCCCTCCCAAATTCACGCTCTCCACCCGGTTGTCACGGCCC
>NCJR01000275.1 GCA_002282555.1 Rhodobacterales bacterium 34-62-10 | reverse complement strand
ATCAGACCGAAAACAGGTTGAAAGAAGCGCAAAAACTTGGTTTCACAGCGGCGATCGCGCCCTTGGGTGGCAAGCCCGGTGGTGATAGCGGAATGAAGCTGACGCGGATGGGTGATCTGACCGCCTTTGTCGGTGAGGTTTTCGGCGCAGGATAGTGCGCGAGACGAGTGGGTAAGGTTTTGGCGCCGGGTCGCGCCAAAAGCGGGTTTTCAAGTTTTCGGCGCCGGATGGCGCCTCAAGTCAAGGAACAGGACGGCATGGAAGGCTTTACCCTTATCGACGGCGTGGTGGCGGCCGTGATCGTGGTCTCGGCCCTGTTAGCCTATAGCCGTGGCTTCGTGCGCGAGGCATTGGCGATTGCGGGCTGGATCGTGGCGGCGTTGGTGGCCTTCATGTTCGCGCCGCAGGTGCAGCCCTTGGTCAAGGAAATCCCCGTGGTGGGTGCGATGATCGCCGACAGCTGCGAATTGTCGATCATCGCGGCCTTTGGTGCGGTCTTCGCGCTGGCGCTGGTGGTGGCCTCCTTGTTCACGCCGCTGTTTTCCAACCTTGTGCAGCGCTCGATCCTGGGTGGTCTGGATCAGGGGGCGGGTTTCCTGTTCGGGGTGCTGCGCGGTATCGTTCTGGTTGCGGTGGCGTTTTTCGCTTATGAAACAATCGCTTCGGCCCAGCAGATCGCCATGGTGGATGACAGCCGTTCGGCCCGCGTGTTTGCCAATCTGACCGGTCAGATCGGTGAGCGGAACCCGGATCAGGCGCTTGGCTGGATCGCGCAGCAATATGAGAACCTTGTCGGTGTCTGCGAAGCGCCGCAGTAAAATGGGCCGTGATGGGCCGTGCAACCGGCCTGTCCGATCCTTATGTGATCCTTTCGTGACACTGGCGCGCTGACCCCTTATGAGGGGGCAGACGCTCGACATTCGGATTCGGAGCCTGCCTTGTCCAAAATCATGCCCCCCTCGCATCCTTTCGATTTCGGCGCTTATGGCGACGATGATGACACGCTGCATGAGGAATGCGGCGTCTTTGGTGTGCTGGGTGTCACCGATGCCGCGAATTTCGTGGCCCTTGGCCTGCATGCCCTGCAACATCGCGGGCAGGAGGCGGGCGGGATCGTCGCGCATCACCCCGAACTTGGGTTCAATTCGGCGCATCGGTTTGGCTATGTGCGGGACAATTTCACCTCGCAGACCCTGATGCAGACATTGCCCGGCCCCTTGGCCATCGGGCATGTGCGCTATTCCACCGCCGGATCGAAGGGCGCTGTCATCCGTGACGTGCAGCCGTTCTTTGGCGAATTCTCGGTCGGCGGGGCGGCGATTGCGCATAACGGCAATATCACCAATGCCGATGCGCTGCGCCGCGAGTTGATCGAACGCGGGTCGATCTTTCAGTCCAGTTCGGACAGCGAATGCATCATCCATCTGATGGCGCGGTCCTTGCAGCGCAATATCGCGGAACGGATGGAAGATGCGCTGCGCCGGGTTGAGGGCGCGTTTTCCGTGGTCGCCATGACGCGGACCAAGCTGATCGGGGTGCGCGATCCCTTGGGCGTGCGCCCGCTGGTGCTGGGCAAGGTGGCCGATGGCTGGGTGCTGTCGTCAGAAACCTGCGCGCTTGATATCATCGGGGCCGAGTTCATCCGCGAGATCGAACCGGGCGAGATGGTGGTGATCGACCATAAAGGGCTGGAAAGCCGCTTTCCCTTCCGCAGGCAATCGCCGCGCTTCTGCATCTTCGAGCATGTCTATTTCTCGCGCCCTGACAGCATCATCGGCGGGCGGTCCGTCTATGAAACCCGCCGCCAGATCGGTGTTGAACTGGCGCGTGAGGCGCCGCAGGACGCGGATCTGGTTTGCCCGGTGCCTGACAGCGGCACGCCTGCGGCGATTGGCTTTGCCCATGAAAGCGGGATTCCCTATGGCATGGGGATCATCCGCAACCAGTATATGGGCCGGACCTTCATCGAGCCGACCGAGAGCATCCGCAACATGGGTGTGCGGCTGAAGCTGAACGTGAACCGCGCACTGATCCGGGGCAAGCGGGTGATCCTGGTCGACGATTCGGTGGTGCGCGGCACCACCAGCCGCAAGATCAAGGAAATGATCCTTGATGCCGGTGCCGCCGAGGTGCATTTCCGCATCGCCTCGCCGCCGACAGCATGGCCTTGCTTTTACGGCGTGGACACACCGCAGCGCGACAAGCTGCTGGCCGCCACCATGACCGAGGAGGAGATGCGCGAGCATCTGGCGGTGGACAGCCTCAAGTTCATCTCGCTGGACGGGCTTTATCGCGCCGTGGGCGAGGCGCAGGGGCGCAATGCGAAATGTCCGCAATATTGCGATGCCTGCTTTTCCGGGGAGTATCCGGTGGCACCGTCCGACATGATCGAGAAGGGTTTCCAGCTGAAAGCGGCCGAGTAAGCGACGGCTGCGCAACCCCTCAAGACAAAAGGTCGCAGGGCTGTCACGGGGCGGACGGCAAGGTTCTGCCCCCCTGTCGGCACGGGATCGCGCAAATGCGGCCTTGTCACGACAGACTGCCCTGCCCCCTCTTACACTGCTGTGCCTGCCATGCGAGAGCCGGACCTGACCGCAACAGCGTAAGGACAGAACCGGATGAGCAAGGCTGACAAAACCACACCGCCCACCGCACAGACGCAATCCGCCGCGACCCTGACGGACAAGCTGCCGCTGAACGGCGTCACACTTTTGGGCACTGTCGTCGCGGGACAGGCCTCGCGCGCGCTGATCCGCATGAGCAATGGCCGCGTGCAACAGGTGCATCTTGGCGACCGGCTGGGAGACGCGACGATTGCCGCGATCGAGCCCGGTCTGATCCATATGGTCCGCAACGGCGAGGCGCAGCGGTTGGCGATGCCCTGACGCATCCGCCGCCTGCCCTCTTGACCTTGGGCGCGCAACCCATCACATCGGGGCGAACCTGCCCGCAGATGTCCCCAAGGAGAGCCGAGATGTCCGAGAAAATCGCCCTGATCACCGGAGCCTCGCGCGGGTTGGGGACCACCGGCGCGCTGGAAGAACTGGACGACCGGATCAAGGCGGCGGGCGGTCAGGCGACGCTGGCCCCCATGGATATCACCAAGCCCGAGGCGATGGCGCAGCTGTGCCGGTCGATCCATGACCGCTGGGGGCGCGTCGATCTGTGGGCGCATACGGCGGTGCATGCAGCACCTTTGTCGCCCGCCAGCACCATTGACGCGCGCGACTGGGACAAATCGGTCGCCTGCAACGTGACGGCGACGGGGCAGTTGATCCCCTATATCGCGCCGCTATTGGGAAGCGCGGGGAGTGCGATCTTCTTTGACGATCTGCGCGCCGGGCAGAAGTTCTTTGGCGCTTACGGCGCCACCAAAGCCGCGCAGATCGCATTGGCGCAAAGCTGGGCTGCGGAAACGGTCAAGACCGGACCCGATGTCCATATCCTGACCCCGGCCCCGATGACGACCGCCACCCGCGCCCGGTTTTTCCCCGGCGAGGATCGCAGCACGCTGGCCCATCCCCGCGATGAGGCGGCGCGCCTGTTGACGCTTCTGGGTTGAACCGCCCGGTTCATCGTTCCACAAATACTCAATCCGCGGCCAGACCCCGGACGCCACCGCCAAGGCCCGGGCGGTGTGATGAGTATTTGCAGAACGATGAAAGGCAGGCGCCTGGCTTCTTGCTCCTGCTGCGCCCGTCCACTACACAAGGAAAAAAGGCACAAAGCGGAGCGGGCATGCGTATTCTCATCACCAATGACGACGGGATCAACGCACCGGGTCTGGCCGTTCTGGAACGTATCGCCACCGATCTGGCCGGACCCGAGGGTGAGGTCTGGGTTGTGGCGCCTGCATTCGAGCAATCGGGTGTGGCGCATTGCATCAGCTATACCCATCCGATGATGATCGCCAAGCTGGGCGAGCGCCGTTTTGCCGCCGAGGGCAGCCCTGCGGATTGCGTCTTGGCCGGTATCCATGACGTGATGGAAGGGGCGCGGCCCGATCTGGTGCTGTCGGGGGTGAACCGGGGCAACAATTCGGCCGAGAATGCGCTGTATTCCGGCACCTTGGGTGGCGCGATGGAGGCGGCCTTGCAGGGTATTCCCGCCATGGCGCTGTCGCAATATCTGGGCCCGTCGAATTTCGCGGCCCCCGATCCGTTTGAAGCCGCAGGCGTGCATGGGGCGGATCTGATCCGCAAGCTGCTGGCCGCGACACCGCAGGCCGAGGATGATGCAGATTACCGGGTGTTCTACAACATCAATTTCCCCCCGGTTCTGGCGGATGGCGTGCGC
>NCJR01000274.1 GCA_002282555.1 Rhodobacterales bacterium 34-62-10 | reverse complement strand
CTTCACAAGGGGGCGGGCTTTGTCTATACGGCCCCTCGTCACCACATGACGTGCGGTCGTGGCGGAATGGTAGACGCGCAGCGTTGAGGTCGCTGTGGGGTAACACCCGTGGAAGTTCGAGTCTTCTCGACCGCACCAATTCTCTTGTAATGAGAGCGGCTTGATACCGTTCAATGCTGTTTGTCAGGTGGCCCTGTCAGCCCCTGCGACGGGCTTTGTCGCGCAGTTTTTCCCAACCTTTGAACAACCCGCGTTTTGTGAGGGGCTCGAACATCTCGTCCGGGCCGTTCGGGTCGAGGATCTCGGTCTCGGCCACCCAGTCCGCGGTGTCTGTCGTCTCCGGAAAGGCATAGGGTTTGAGGCTGTGTCCCGGTCCTTGCAGGGTGTCGATCGTGTCGATCAGCGAGCGGCCGTTGGCGATCTGCGCGGCCACGTCGTCAGGGGACACGCCCAGATGTTCCGCCACCAGATCGTTGCGCAGCGCGGTGATCCTGTCGCGCTCGGCCGCGTTGCGCGCGGTCAGGATCACATCGCATTCGGTGTCCATCCGCAAGGAACGGTTGTTGAAGTTGGATGAACCGACCCGGAGGTACATGTCATCCACAATCATGATCTTGGAGTGCACATATATATAGGCGCCGCCCTTGGTGCGGGGATGGTAGACGCGGAACCGGCCGTGCTTGTCGATGTCATTGAGCGCCTTGATCAGGCGCGCGCGGGCGGTGTCCATGACAATCGGTTCCAGCCACCCTTCGGCAGACTGCGGATTGACGATCACGATTTCGGGTCCGTCCTCCTCGGTCAGGCGTTTCGCCAGCGCAACCCCGATCCGGCGCGAGGCCAGATACTGGCTCTCCGCATAGATCACCCGCTTGGCCGAGGCGATGAGATCAAGATAGGCGGTTTCGATCTCATGAATGCCGGGAACGCCGTCATAGGTCGGGATGGTCCGCATCAGGGCCAGCGGGATGCCCCGGAAATCAGGCTCCAGATCATCGGGCCAGCAGTCGTGGTTCTGGGTGCAGGGTTGCAACACCTCGCCCGTGGCGGCTTTCCAGCGCGCGCGGGCCAGATCGCCCATCGCGCGGGCCGCGGCACCGTCAAAGGCGCTTGTGGCGTCGTGCCACGGTCCGGGGTCCTTGCCGGCAGGACTGATGCGGGCCGGTTCGTGATCGTGATGCGCCCGCGTGTCCCAGCGGTTCACCGTCATGTCGATCCCGCCGCAGAAGGCAAGGCTGTCGTCGATCACCACGATCTTCTGGTGATGCGAGGCGGCCGGGGGATGCGCGCTGTCCAGCCGCATGGTGATGCGGGGATGTTGTTTCCAGCGCATGATCCACAAGATCGTGCGGCCGCGGAACAGGCTTTTGATGGCGCCGATATCCCAGCGCAGCAGGCGAATCTCGAGCGATGGCGTGCGGTCGGCCAGCCAGAGGATGAAGTCACCCAACTGTTCAGGGCCGTCATCCGTACCGCCCAGCAGGTCGATGCGTGCATCGAAATCCCAGCCGATCAACAGGATGGAATGCTTGGCCTTGAGCATGGCGGCGCGGGCGGCGACGAAGTAATCGGCGGCATCCACGATCAGCGAGAATTGCCCGGCACTGGCGATTTGCCAGCAGTTCCGGCCCGGTTGCATCAGGGGTGTGAAGGCCACGTCGCTTGGTCTTTCTGTCGTTGTTCCACGCTTGTGGCTTTATAACCCCGCGCCGGGGAAACCGTTCCCCCCGGGTCGTCCTGCGACGCGGCGTCGTGGCGCATTTTGCCCGCTTCCCATCCTGTCGCTGACGTGGTGTTATCCGTGTGGAATTGTTTTTCGCAGGGAGGAAATAGGCATGGACATGAATTTCGGGATGCGCCCGGAGAACCGCAAGCTTTTGGACCGCGTGGCGGCGATGATCCGTGATGACGTCATGCCGCTGGAGGATGAGTATCACGCCGAAATCGCCAAGGAAGACCGCTGGCAATACACCGCCCGCCAGACCGAGATTCTGGAAGGGCTGAAAGCCAAGGCCAAGGCACAGGGGCTGTGGAACTTCTGGCTGACCGACAGCGAAAAGGGCTTTGGCCTGAGCACGGTGGAATATGCCTATTTCGCCGAAGAGATGGGCAAGACCCCGCTGGGCGCGGAAGTGTTCAACTGTTCGGCCCCGGATACCGGCAACATGGAAGTGTTCGAGCGTTATGGCACGCCTGCGATGAAGGAAAAGTGGCTGGCCCCGCTGTTGGAGGGCAAGATCCGCTCGGCTTATCTGATGACCGAACCCGATGTGGCCAGCTCGGACGCTACCAACGTGGCGATGTCCTGCGTGCGGGACGGGGATCACTACGTTCTCAACGGACAGAAATGGTGGGCGTCGGGGGCAGGGGACCCGCGTTGCAAGGTCTATATCGTGATGGTCCGCACCGGGGGCGAGGACGCGCCCAAACATGCGCGCCATTCGATGATCGTGGTGCCTGCGGGCACGCCGGGGATCGAGATCCTGCGCCCGATGGAGGTCTACGGCAATGACGACGCGCCGCATGGCCATATGCACATCCGCTTCACCGATGTGCGCGTGCCTGCCGATGCGTTGCTGCTGGGCGAGGGGCGCGGGTTTGAGATCAGCCAGGGCCGTCTGGGGCCGGGCCGCATCCATCACTGCATGCGCGCCATCGGTCAGGCGGAATCGGCGCTGGAACTGATGTGCAAACGCTCTCTCGCACGCGAGGCCTTTGGCAAGAAACTGGCACAGCTTGGCGCGAATTACGACATCATCGCCGAATGCCGGATGGAGATCGAGATGGCGCGTCTGCTCTGTCTCAAGGCGGCCTGGTACATGGATCAGGGCGACAAGCGCGCGGCCGCCCCCTGGATCAGCCAGATCAAGGTGATCGCGCCGCGCGTGGCGCTGAAGGTCATCGACGAGGCGGTGCAGATGTTCGGCGGTCAAGGCGTCAGTCAGGACACGCCGCTGGCGCATAAATGGACCCATGTCCGCACCCTGCGTCTGGCGGACGGCCCCGACGCCGTGCACCGCCGTCAGGTCGCACGGGCCGAGCTGCGCAAATACACGCAGGAAAAGGTCTGACCCACCCGATCCGCAGGA
>NCJR01000032.1 GCA_002282555.1 Rhodobacterales bacterium 34-62-10 | reverse complement strand
ATATGATCCAGATCACTATGCCGCTGAACTTTCTGGGCACGGTCTACCGCGAGATCCGTCAGGCCCTGGTCGATATGGGTGAAATGTTCGATTTGTTAGAGCAGCCCGCAGAAGTGTCTGACAAACCCGGCGCAAATGTTCTGAAAGTGCAAGGCGGCGTGGTCGAGTTGCGCGATGTTCACTTCGGCTATGATCCGGAACGCACGATCCTGAAAGGCGTCAGCCTGCGCGTGGGCGCAGGCGAGACGGTGGCCATCGTCGGCTCGTCCGGCTCGGGCAAGTCCACCATCGGGCGGTTGCTGTTCCGTTTCTATGATGTCACCCGCGGGGCCATGCTGATTGACGGGCAGGATCTGCGCGATGTCACCCAAACCAGCCTGCATGATGCGATTGGTGTGGTGCCGCAGGATACGGTGCTGTTCAACGATACCATCCGCTACAACATCGCCTATGGCCGCGACGGCGCGACCGAGGAGCAGATTATTCAGGCTGCCCGCGATGCACAGATCCACGACTTCATCATGCGCCTGCCCGAGGGCTATGACACGCAGGTGGGCGAGCGCGGATTGAAGCTCTCGGGCGGGGAAAAGCAGCGCGTGGGCATTGCCCGCACCCTGCTGAAGAACCCGCCGATCTTGCTGCTGGACGAGGCGACCTCGGCGCTGGATACCGATACCGAGCAGGAAATTCAGGGCGCACTGGCCCGCGCGGCCGAGGGGCGCACCGTGCTGATGATCGCGCATCGCCTGTCTACCGTGGCTGATGCTGACCGCATCATCGTGCTGGAGGATGGCCATATCGTCGAAGAGGGCACGCATACCGACCTTCTGTCGCGCAAGGGCCGCTATTGGGGGCTGTGGCAGCGTCAGGCCAGCGAGCGCGAGCAGGCGGCCTGAACCGGGTTACAGGCGGCTGCGCCGCCCGGCCTTCGGCGAGGATATTTGCAGCAAGAAGAAGTGGCGGTGCCAGACAGGGCGCCGCCGCTCTGGTCTACTCGGCCGCGCGCAGGGGCGGCTCGGGTGTAGTCAGCGGATCGGGCGAGGCCATGTTCAGCACCAGCGGCGGATCGCGGGACTCATCCTCCCAGATGATCTCGGGGGCTTTGAGTTTGCGCGCGGCGCGGTGCAGCGCCCAGTCGCGGGCGGCCTGACTGCCCCGCCCGAAGGACAGGATCGCCAGCATCCGTGACAGGGCCAGCGCATAGGTGCCTGTCCAGACCCTGAGGGCCAGCAGCGCCGGGGTCAGCACCAGCGTCAGCACCGTGGCGATGCCCAGACCAAAGACGACCGCCGTGGCCAGTTGTTTCCACCACAGGGCGGTGGGGCTGTCGATTGAATAGCCGCCATTGATGAAATCGAAGCTGAGGCCGAACATCATCGGTGCCAGACCGGCCATCGTGGTGATCGTGGTCAGCAGCACCGGGCGGATTCGGTCTTCTGCCGTGCGGATGATCGCCTCGATCCTTGGCATGTAGCGCGAATATTCCTGATAGGTGTCGATCAGGATGATGTTGTTGTTCACCACGATCCCCGCCAGCGCCACGATCCCGGTGCCCGTCATGATGATCGAGAAGGTCTGATCCATGACCAGCATCCCGATCAGCACCCCTGTGGTGGACAGAACCACCGCCAGCAGCACCAGCACGGAATTGTAGACCGAGTTGAACTGCGCCAGCAGGATGATGAACATCAACCCCAGTGCCCCGGCAAAGGCATTGGCGAGGAAGGCACCGGATTCGGCCTGATCCTCCTGATCGCCGGTCCATTCCCATTCCACGCCGGCGGGCAGGGGATTGCTCTCGAGCCAAGTCGTCAGCGTCGCGATACGTTCGGTTGCGGTGATGGGCACGCTGGAGGCTGTGCCATCGGCCGCCGTCACCGTCTGGGTCAGACCATCGGCCACGCCGGCCTTGATGTCGAAATAGCGCTTGCCATCCACCCGCTTGATCTGCGCCAGTTTCGGCACCGGCTGGCGGGTGATGAAATTGGCCAGGGGCACCAGCCCGTCCGATGTGCGGACCTTGAGCGTATCGAGCGTCGAGAGCACGCGGTCATCCTCGGGCAGGCGCACCCGGATCTCGATCTCCTCGTCCGAGGTGTCCACCCGCATCGTGTCCAGCAGGATGCCGCGCGTCACAAGCTGGACCATCCCGCCCACCGTGGCCACATCGGCCCCGAAGCGCCCCGCCTTTTCCACATCCACGTCGATCTGCCAGTCGATGCCGGGCAGGGGCAGCGTATCTTCGATCAGGGTCAGACCCTCTGTCGCCTCGAACCGGGCGCGGGCCAGGCGGGTGGCCTCCTGCAAGGCCTCCCAGTCGTCGCCCTTGAGACGCAGATGCACGGGCTTGGCCGAGGCGGGACCGCGCGCCTGTGCGATCACCTCGACCTGCAGGCCGGGGATGGCGGCAATGGCCGTCGTCAATTCCGCGATCACCAGATCGCCGTCCAGATCGGGCCGGTCGGCCCGATCCTCCCAGGGAATCGTTTCCAGCTGGATCTGCCCGATCGTATCAAGGGGCGGCTGTGCGCCGCCGGTATTGGCGTTCAGCCCGCCGTCACCGGCAAAGGCGAAGGCATTGTCCACTCCGGGATGCGCCAGCACGATCTCTTCCGCCTGACGCACCAGCGCGTCTTTTTCGGCCAGCGACAGGTTGCCCCGCGCGCGGACATAGACGATGGCCTGCTCGGGTTCCGAGTCGACGAAAAATTCGACCCCCCGGCTGTTCTGCTGAAAGGTCAGGAACGTCACCACGACAAAAGCGATGACAACGCCGATCGTGACCAGCGGCATCACCGGGTTCGCGGTCACAACCCGGATGACCTGACCAAACAGGGTGCGGCGGTGACCTGCCATGATCCGGCGCGGTTTGCGCTCGATCCGCGCAGCCCCCAGCGTGATCGAAGACGCAAACGACCCCAGCAAGAACAGAACGACACCGGGCAGAAGCGAGACGGTCCCGCTGCCGATGGGTTGGCCGCCGAACAGATATCCGGGGTTCAAGACCTGCATCGCGCCCAGAAACACCATATACAGCGCAGGCAGAACCAAGGCGGCGCGCGCCCACCATGGCAGGGCACGGCGCAGCGCATCGGAGGAGCGGCCGAACATCCGGCTCATCCGGCCACTGACGCCGCCCATCACGGGCAGGTAGATCAGCGCCACGATCAGACTGGCCGACAGCACGAAGATCAGCGTGACGGGCAACATGCCCATGAACTCACCCGGCACACCGGGCCAGAACAGCATCGGCAAAAACGCGCAAAGCGTGGTCGCGGTGGAACTGACGATGGGCCAGAACATGCGCTTGGACGCCTCGACATAGGCGGTCATCGGCCCGGTGCCTTCCTGAATCCGCTTGTCGGCATATTCCACCACCACAATCGCCCCATCGACCAGCATACCAACCGCCAGGATCAGGCCGAACATCACGATGTTGGAAATGGTCACGCCCATCATCGCCAGCAGCACGAAGCACAACAGGAACGACGTCGGGATGGCAAAACCCACCAGCAGCGCCGCACGGGTGCCAAGACTGGCAAGGATCACGATCATCACCAGCGCAATCGCCGTCAGGACCGAGCCTTCCAACTGGCTGACCATCGATCCCACGACGCGGCTTTGATCGTTCGATGTGCCGACCTGCACGGCCGCCTTCAGGTCATCAGGCCAGCCGACCCGCGCCGTATCGACCACGCGGCGAACCTCGGCGGCGGTGTCGATCAGGTTGAAACCCTTGCGCTTGACCACTTGCAAGGCAACCGTCGGCTCGCCGTTGAAGCGGGCGGTGCCCAGACGATCCTCAAAGGTCATGCGGATATCGGCCAGATCGCCCAAGGTCACCACGCGGGTGCCATTGGTCTTGACCGGCAGGGCATAGATGTCGCGCGGCCCGTCGAAGGACGAGGGGATCTTGACGCTGAACGTGCCCTGCGCGCTCTCGACCTCGCCCGCCGCGATCAGCATGTTGTTGTTCTGCACGACGCTGATCAACTCGCCCGCCGTGACGTTATAGGCCTCAAGCCGTAGCGGATCGATCACCACTTCGACCATTTCCTCGCGGTTGCCGGCGATCCCGGCCTCCATTACCGCATCCAGCGCCTCGATCTCATCCTGCAGGTCCTGCGCGATGCGGGCCATGGTGCGTTCGGGCACATCACCCGTCAGGTTCACGATGATGATCGGGAATTCGGAAAAGTTGATCTCGTTGATCGAATATTTCTCGAATCCGGCTGGAAACTGTCCCTCGGCATTGCTCATGGCCTCGCGGACATCGGCCATGATCTTGGTCTTGTCCCAGCCGAACTCGAACTCCAGCGCCACGCCTGCGTAATTCTCGGCGGCGGTCGAGGTCATCTTCTTCAGCCCGTCCAGATCGGACAGCTCCGTCTCCATCGGCTTGACCAGCAGCGCCTCGCTATCCTCGGCGGAAATGCCGGGGAAGGGGACCGAGACGAACAACGCCGGAATCTCGATATCCGGCTCGCCCTCCTTGGGCAGGCTGACATAGGCAAATGCGCCCACAGCGATCGACAGGACGATGAAGGCCATCACCATCCGCGCACGGGCTGCCGCCCAATCCACCATGCCGATCATCACTGCGCCTCGCGGTAGGTCGGGATCACGGGAACACCGTCCTCGACATATTCCTGACCGACGACAATCACATCGGCGCTATCTTCCAGCCCACCGACCCAGACCCCCTGCACCGTGTCGCGCAGCAGGCTGACCGGGGCAAAAACGGCGGTCTGATCCGGGCTGACAAGGCGCACGCCCAAAGCCCCGTCATCGTTCAGGGTCAGCGCCGATTGTGGCAACAGATGCGCGCGCGTGCCCTGTGCGGCGATGGCGATTTCCGCCGTCTGCCCGTCGCGGATCGCCAGATCGGGATTGGGCACCTCGACATCCACGCGGAAAGTGCGCGTCATCGGATCGGCTGCGCGCGAGATGAAGCTGACGCGGCCCGTCACCTCTTGCCCCGTGGCAAGGCGCGCCCCTGCCATGGCATCCGGCTCGATCCGGTCCACCTCGGTCTCGGGCACGAACCCGACCAGACGGATCGGGTCCAGCTGGATCACCGTGGCGCACAGGCCGCCCGGCTGCAGCAGACTGCCGATTTCCGCGCTGTCGCTTTCCAATATGCCGGCAAAGGGCGCGGTAAGCGTCAAACGTTCGATTTCCTTGACGGCGGCGGCCACCGCAGCTTCGGCGCTGCGCAGGTTCGCCTCGGTCGTGGCCACGCGGGTCGAGGAGGCAAAGCCGTCCTGCGACAACCGGTCTGCGGCGGAAAAATTGATGCGCGCATCAGCCAGCCGCGCCTCAGCCTCGGCCAGCATCGCCTCGCGGGTGCCGATATCGATGCGGCAGATCACCTGTCCGGCGTCCACGAAGGTGCCGCGCCGCAGCGGTTCCGACACCACCCGCCCCGATGTTTCGGCGCGAAGTTCGACCTCGCGCGCGGCCTGCGTCTCGCCGCGCAGGATCACGGCATCCTCGATCCCGCGCGCGGTGCTGGACAGCACCACGACGCGCACGGCCTCTGGCCCCTGATCCGCGGGCTGGGTCGCGGGTGCGGCCACCGGCGGCTCATTGCCCGCCAAAGCCAGCAGCGTGTCGCGATGCAACACCAAGGCAAACAGAAACGCCGTCACAAGAACAGCGAGAAGAACCGGAACGAGACGCATCAACTGTCCTTTTGGTGTGGTTTGCTGGGCTCTTACGGCCAGCGGATCGGATGCCTGCTATAAGGCATCTGTATTACGCTAAACTAACCGGTTCAGATTAATCTTTTCTGCATTGCCGCGCAAGCATGCGCGCAGGGGGGCAACGCGATGCCTGCCGACCACAGGGCGATCGCCGATACCCCCTTTGGACCCGCGCCCCGGATCCGCGCCCCGGACCCGCGCCTCGGACACTGGCCCTGGACACGGTCAAACGCGAAACCCGACATGCCGCAAGCGGGATGCTGCCCCGGCCCCTTGGCAGGGCTGCGGCTTCACGATAAGAGGGGGCAAACCGCATGAGGGGCAGCGCGTGAGCCAGAACGAAAGTTTCATCGAGGAAGTCACGGAAGAGGTCCGCCGCGACAGGCTTTTCGGCCTGATGCGGCGTTTTGGCTGGATCGCGGTGCTGCTGATCCTGGCGCTTGTGGGTGGCGCGGCGTGGAACGAATGGCGCAAGGCGCAGGACGCGGCGGCGGCTCAGGCGACGGGCGATGCCTTGATTGCCGCCCTTGAACCGAATGAAAGCGAGGCGCGCGTGACAGCCCTGCGTGCGATCGAGGCCGAAACGACCGGCGCGGAAACCCTGCGCGAATTCCTGACGGTATCGGAATTGATCGAGACAGGCGCCAGCGACGAAGCGCGCGAGATTCTGCAAAGGATCGCATCGGACGGGGCGATTGATCCGATCTACCGTCAATTGGCCGGCTTCAAGGCCTTGCTCATCGACGCAGGCCAGATGAGCCTTGCCGATCGGCGCGTGGGCTTTGAGGGGATCGCCCAGACAAGCCCGATGCTGCGCGTCGCAGCCGAAGAGCAACTGGCCCTGATCGAGATCGAGGAAGGCAACACCGAAGCGGCGATCAGCCGTTTGCAGGCCCTGCAATCGGATGCCGAGGCGACAGCGGGCTTGCGTCAGCGGGCGTCTCAGTTGATTGTGGCGCTTGGTGGTTCACCGGAAAGCACCGGCGCTGCCGGTAACTGAGAAGACGCCGCGTCCCGCCTGTCAACCAGACGGGCAACGCGGCAGGGAAGGCGAGGCGAGCGTGAAGACAACATCTTTTCACAAGACGGGGTGGATCGCAGGTCTGGCCGGGGCTCTGTTCCTGTCAGCTTGCGCCGAGCGTCAGGTCATCCTGCCGGGCGAGCGCGAGGATCTGCGCGCCGTTCTCAGCGCCGATACCGCAGAGCCGGGGTCTGCCCGCGCCGAAAACCAAAGCCTGCCGATCAGCCTGCCCGCGCAGGTCAATAACGCGGAATGGTCGCATCGTCCCAATGCAGCGCGCTATCGCACCGAAAACGCCGCCCTGTCCGCCCGGCCGCAACTGGCATGGTCGGCCACGATCGGCGAAGGCGACGGCAAGCGGCAGCGCATTGTCGCGGACCCGGTCTCCGCGCAGGGCCGTATCTTCACGCTGGATGCTGGCGCAACCGTCACCGCCACGTCAACCGCAGGCGGCACCCTGTGGTCGCGCGATCTGACCCCGGCGGCTGATCGTTCCGATCAGGCGACAGGCGGCGGCATTGCGCTGGCGGATGGGGTGCTCTACGTCTCCTCCAACTTCGGCTTGCTCAGCGCGCTGGACGCCGCAACCGGCGAACTGCGCTGGCAGCAGAAACTCGAAGCAACAGGGTCAGGCACACCGACCGTGATGGGCGATCTGGTCTATCTGGTGTCCGGTGGCGACACAGCCTGGGCCATCGAAACAGCCACCGGCAAGGTGCGCTGGCAGACATCGACCGCGCCCGATCAGGCCAATGTCCTTGGCGGCGCGGCCCCGGTCGTGACAGATCAGCTTGCCATCTTTGCCTTCGGCAATGGCGAAATTCAGGCCACCTTCCGGCAGGGCGGATTGCGCGTCTGGGACGCCATCGTCTCGGGTCAGCGCCGCTTCAGCGCCTTGGCGCGTATCGCCGATATCACCGGCGATCCGGTTCTGGCGGGCGACACCCTCTATGTCGGCACCCATTCCGGCCGGATGATCGCGCTGGATGTCGCCAATGGCGAACGCCGCTGGACAGCGCAGGATGGGGCGATCAGCCCGGTCTGGGTCGCGGGCGGGTCCGTCTTTGCCATCAGCGACCGCAATGAACTGATGCGTCTGGACGCGCGGGACGGTGCCCGGATCTGGGGCGTCAAACTGCCCAACTTCACCGAAACGCGCCCCCGCCGTCAGGTCGAGGTGGTGGCCCATTACGGTCCGATCCTTGCCGGTGGCCAGCTTGTCGTCGCCTCGAACGATGGCCAGCTGCGGTTCTTCGACCCTGCCTCGGGCACCCAGACCCATGCGGCCCAAGTGCCCGGCGGGGCCTCCTCCTCGCCCATCGTGGTGGGCGGCACGCTCTATGTCGTGGGCGCGCAGGGGCAATTGCACGCTTTCCGTTAAGCGCGCGATGGTGTATCGCAGCCGCTTGATCGAACCCGGAGCTGCAAGACCATGAGTTTCACCTTGGCCATCGTTGGCCGGCCCAACGTGGGAAAATCCACTCTTTTCAACCGATTGGTTGGAAAACGCCTGGCCTTGGTCGATGACCAGCCCGGCGTGACGCGTGATCTGCGCGAAGGGGATGCCCGCTTGGGTGACTTGCGCTTCACGGTGATCGACACAGCCGGGCTTGAAGAAGCGACCGACGAATCCCTGCAAGGGCGGATGCGCAAGCTGACCGAACGCGCCGTTGACATGGCCGATATCTGCCTTTTCATGATCGATGCCCGTGTCGGCGTGACCCCCACGGATGAGGTTTTTGCCGAAATCCTGCGCAAGCGGGCCAAGCACGTGATCCTCGCCGCCAACAAGGGCGAGGGGCGGCTGGCCGATGCCGGCGTGATCGAAGCCTACGGTCTGGGTCTGGGCGAGCCGATCCGCCTGTCCGCCGAACATGGCGAAGGGCTGAACGATCTGTATTCCCAACTGATGCCGCTGGCCGATGCGTTTGACGAGCAAGCCAAGGTCGATGTCAGCGACCTGCCCGAGATCGACGTCACCCTGAACGAGGAAGACGGCGACGACGAATCCAAGTTCCACGTCCGCTGGCCCACCATAGACAAGCCGATGCAGATCGCGGTGGTGGGGCGGCCCAACGCCGGAAAATCCACGCTGATCAACAAGATCCTTGGCGATGAGCGTCTGCTGACCGGGCCCGAGGCCGGGATCACCCGCGATGCGATTTCCCTGACCATCGACTGGGACAACATGCCGATCCGCATCTGGGATACGGCAGGCATGCGCAAAAAGGCCAAGATTCAGGACAAGCTGGAAAAGATGTCCGTGTCCGATGGCCTGCGCGCGGTGAAATTCGCCGAAGTCGTGATCGTGCTTCTGGACGCGGCCATCCCGTTCGAGCAACAGGATCTGCGCATTGCAGATCTGGCGGAACGCGAAGGCCGCGCGGTCGTGATCGCGGTGAACAAATGGGATATCGAGGATGACAAGCAGGGCAAGATCAACGCCCTGCGCGAAGCCTTCGAGCGGCTTTTGCCGCAGCTGCGCGGCGCGCCTCTGGTCACGGTCTCGGCCAAGACCGGCAAGGGGCTGGACCGTCTGCGCGCCGCGGTCGAGAAAGCCTATGACACATGGAACCGCCGTGTGACCACGTCGCATCTGAACCGCTGGCTGGCGGGCATGATGGAGGCGCATCCGCCCCCCGCACCCGGCGGCAAGCGCATCAAGCTGCGCTACATGACGCAGGCCAAGATCCGTCCGCCGGGTTTTGTGGTGATGTGCTCGAACCCCGAAGCGATGCCCGCCAGCTATTCACGCTATCTGGTGAATGCGCTGCGGACAGATTTCGACATGCCGGGCACGCCGATCCGCCTGTTCATGCGCGGTCAGGGCGAGAAGAACCCCTACAAGGGACGCCGTGAACGCAACGCGGGCGCGCTGACCAAGCATCTGGGCAAGGCACCCACGCCGCCCAAGAAGGGGCGGCGCTGAAAAGCGCCGTCCTCAGACGCGCCGGTTGGCCACCATACGCCAGCCCAGCAGCGCGATACCAAGGATGACCAGCGCCAGAACGCTCCAGTTCGGGCCGTCAAGATTGGCAACCATCACACCGACCAAGGCCCAGATCACCGCCGCCGGATAGCCCGGCGCATCCGGGCGCAGCGCCTGCACCAGCAGTGCAATCACCAGCGCCAGCGTGATGCCGATCCACGCCGCCACCTGAGCATCCAGATAGCCGTATCCCGCAAGGATCAGCCCCAACGCCACCGATGACGCCGCTGTCAGCCAGCCTGCATAAAGCGCAATCGGCATACGCAACCACATGTGATCGGCCTTGCCCGCGCGCAAAAGCGCAAGCACGGCGGTGATCAGCATGGCCCAGATCAGCACCGTCGCCCAAAGCGGTGACAGTTGCGCGACCGGAATCCACGCCGCCCCGATCACCAGACTGACGATCAGGGCAGGGCGCATCGGCTCCCAATCCGGATCGGTCGCACGGTCCCAGACACCGTAAACCGCGCCCGCGATCAGCCACAGATAGATCAGCCCCCAGATCGCAAAGGCATAGCCCGCAGGCTGCACCGGCGGATTGTCCTGCGGGATGGGAAACTGGTCCGGCGCGAATCCATTGAACCCGGATGACAGCAACGGCGACAAAGCAAAGGCGAGGGTCGCCAACAGGGTAAGAAGTGACATTTTACGGTTCATCGGTCTGCATTCGCCTTTTGCTTGCATGTTTGGCCGACTTTATAGCCAACTCATTGGGAAAGCCAAAGGTTCCGCGCAATCCGTCATCGGGATCATGGCACAGGTGATGGGGAGAGTGATGAAACGGATCGTGTTTTTCTGTGATGGCACATGGAACCGCGCAGATGCGGCGCGCCCGACCTCGATCGTCAAACTCGCGCAGGCCGTGACGCCCTCGGCAGCGGACGGGATCAAGCAGGTCGTTTTCTACCAGCAGGGCGTGGGCACCGGGCGGGGAACCTCGCGGCTGGCGCGGTGGACGGACAAGTTTCTGGGCGGCGCGCTGGGGTGGGGGCTCGAGGACAATATCGTCGAGGCCTATCGCAATCTTGTCTTCTGCTATGAACCGGGCGATCAGATTTTCATCTTCGGTTTCTCGCGCGGGGCCTATACCGCGCGGTCGCTGGCGGGGCTGATCCGCAAGGCCGGGATCGTGCCGCGCGACAAGGTGCATCTGGTGGGCCGCGCGATGGACCTCTACCGCCGCCGCGGGCAAGCCATGGCCCCTGACCGCGAGGCGGTCATGCGGGAACGCGCGGCTCTGTCTCCGGATGTGGCGACAAGTCAGACGGATATCGAATGGCGGTTGTCGCAGGCGCATATGGCGCGCGACGGCACACCGCCGATCCTTGTGCAGATCCGCTATCTGGGTGTGCTGGACACTGTGGGCGCCCTGGGATTGCCCTCGGTTCTGGGCGTATTCGCGAAACTGGTCAATGACCGCTATGCTTTCCACGATACGGACCTGTCGCATCTGGTCCTGTCCGCGCGGCATGCGGTGGCGCTTGACGAACGGCGCGTGCTCTATCCGCCCGCCCTCTGGGGCAATCTTGACGGGCCAGACGGCTTGAACGGCACCCAGACCGGACCAGACCGCCCCTATCAGCAGATGTGGTTTCCCGGTGTCCACGGCACCGTGGGCGGCAGCGGCGACGTGCCGGGGCTCTCGGCCTGTCCCGCGGACTGGATCGCGCAAGGGGCGCGGGCCAAACATCTGGGGCTGGAGTTTGACCGGATCGCGTTACAGCGGATCACGGCGCAGGCCGATCCTGTGGCCGATGCGGGCTCGATGCTGCAAAAACGCAGGTTTTCAAATCTTTACGGGCTCTTGCTCGCAGACAGAGAAGGCCCGATCAGGGCCGTCGATGTGGCCGAGGCCGCGCGACTTCGCACGATCCGCATGGGCGGCTACCGCCCCGGAAGCCTGCGGCGCGTGTTGCGCGACCTGTTCGGGCCACGCAACCCGTGAAGATCAGACCAGCGCGCCGGTTGCGTCGATCCGCGTCTTGCCACCCAGATAGGGATGCAGCGCGCCGGGCAAATCCACCGATCCATCCGCCTGCTGGCCGTTTTCCAGCACCGCGATCAGGCAGCGCCCGACGG
>NCJR01000031.1 GCA_002282555.1 Rhodobacterales bacterium 34-62-10 | reverse complement strand
GAAGCCCGCAAGGGCTGATGAGCGGCTATCCTGATCACATCAATTCGCGCACATCGGTCAGATGACCGGTGACGGCGGCGGCGGCGGCCATGGCGGGGCTCATCAAATGGGTGCGACCTCCACGGCCCTGACGACCCTCGAAATTGCGGTTGCTGGTGGCCGCGCAACGTTCCCCGGGGCTCAACTGGTCGGGGTTCATCGCCAGACACATCGAGCAGCCAGCCAGACGCCACTCAAACCCAGCGTCGATGAAGATCTGTGCCAGACCTTCCTCTTCGGCCTGTGCGCGCACCAGTCCTGAACCGGGCACGACCATCGCGCGCATCCCGTCCTTGATCTTCTTGCCCTTGAGGATAGCGGCGGCAGCGCGCAGATCCTCGATCCGGCCATTGGTGCAAGATCCGATGAAAACCGTGTCGATCTTGATCTGGTTCAGCGGCGTGCCGGGTTCCAGCCCCATATATTCCAATGAGCGTTTGGCCGCTTCGACCTTGCCGCCCTTGAAATCCTCGGGCGCAGGAACTTTGCCGGTGATCGGCAACACATCCTCGGGGCTGGTGCCCCAAGTGACGACCGGGGCGATCTCTTCACCCGCGATGGTCACGACCTTGTCCCAATGCGCATCATCATCGGAATAGGGCGTCTTCCACCACGCCAGCGCCGCCTCCCACTGCGCGCCTTTCGGCGCATGCGGGCGACCCATGACATAGGCAAAGGTCTTCTCATCCGGCGCGATCAGGCCGGCGCGAGCGCCGCCCTCGATCGCCATGTTGCAGACGGTCATCCGCCCTTCCATGGACAGATCGCGGATCGCCTCGCCACAATATTCGATCACATAACCCGTGCCGCCTGCGGTGCCGGTCTTGCCGATCACCGACAGGGTGATGTCCTTCGCGGTCACACCGGGGCGCAGCTTGCCCGTGATCTCGACCTTCATGTTCTTGGATTTCTGCTGGATCAGCGTCTGCGTGGCCAGCACATGCTCGACCTCCGACGTGCCGATCCCGTGGGCCAGCGCACCAAAGGCACCATGGGTCGCGGTATGGCTGTCGCCACACACCACGGTCATGCCGGGCAGGGTCCACCCCTGTTCGGGGCCGACGATATGCACGATGCCCTGACGGATGTCGGACACCGGGTAATAGTGAATTCCGAAATCCTTGGCGTTCTTGTCCAAGGCTTCGACCTGAATACGGCTTTCTTCGTTCTCGATCCCCTTGGCGCGGTCCAGCGTGGTGGGCACGTTGTGATCCGGCACGGCAATCGTCTTGTCAGGGGCATGCACCTTGCGCCCCGCCATGCGCAGCCCTTCAAAGGCTTGCGGGCTGGTTACTTCGTGCACAAGGTGGCGGTCGATGTACAGAAGGCAGGTGCCATCGTCGGATTCATGCGCGACATGGGCATCCCAGATCTTGTCATAAAGCGTTTTGGGGGACATCGGTCCTCTCCCTTTGGCTGGTGTTCTGGCTGGTGAGACGTGAAAAGAAGGCGCAGGCCGTTATAGGCGGGCCAGCACCGTCAGGGATGCCCCGAAAAAGCGTTCACGCAGGCGCGCGCGGTCATCCATGTCGAAAATCCGTGTCATGGCGAGGCAGATACTATGCCTGACCGAGTCTATCAAGGCCCGCGACGGCGGCTTGCACCTGCCGAAAGACGAACACCGGGAACAAACCACAGCTGCAATAGATTGACTCGGATGGCGCAGGGGTGCAGAGGGCATGCGCCGCGCATTGAGATTTGCCCCGTGCAATGCTATCTTTGACGCATGCCCAGCGCCGGGGCCCTGTCGGCGTGCCACAAGGAGGACAATGTCCTGTCACTCAATTTCGCAGCGGCGTCTGCCGCGCCTGTCGGTGCAACGATGACCGCCGCCCCGACACATGTCACAAGCGAAGAGCTTCTGGCCCATATCCTCAACCAGCTTGAAGACGACAAGGCCGAAGAGATCGTGCAGATCGACCTGCGCGGCAAGACGGCCATCGGCGACTACATGGTAATCTGTTCGGGCCGGTCGTCGCGTCAGGTGTCGGCGATCGCCGAAAAGCTGGTAGATGATCTTAAGCAGACTTACGGGCGCCTGAGCCGGATCGAAGGCAAGGAAACCGGCGATTGGGTGCTGATCGATACGGGCGATGTGATCGTCCATGTCTTCCGCCCAGAAGTGCGCGATTTTTATCAGCTTGAAAAGATGTGGATGCCCAGCGGTACCACGAAGCCCGCGGTCTCCACGACAGTCTGATGCGGGTCCATATTTGCGCCGTGGGCCGGTTGCGGACCGGCCCGGAGCGGACCTTGATCGACGATTATCTTACCCGGCTTGAACGCAGCGGGCGTGCCCTTGGTCTTGGCCCCGTGCAGGTGCACGAGGTTGAGGACAAGAAAGGCGGCGGCATGGCAGCCGAGGCTGCGCTGCTGGAGCGTGTGATTCCCAGTGGCGCGCTGGTCTGTACTCTGGACGAACGGGGATCGGTGATGTCCTCTCCCGAATTCGCGGAAACACTGGCTGGCTGGCGCGACGCAGGACGTGCAGATCTGGCATTGATCATCGGCGGCGCGGACGGCATTGACCCCGCGCTACGCGCTCGCGCCGATGCCAGCCTGTCCTTTGGAAGAATGGTCTGGCCGCATATGTTGGTGTCGCCTGCAACCCCGAACAAATCGCGCGCTATTGCGTCATTCACCCATGTCCGCTTGAGGTTTCCGGTGCTCGCCGCCTCGATCTCGCCGGACAGTGGGGACGAAGAGAAGCACCAGACTGCATCCACATCGGCATGGGCCGCCAGCACGGGGGCAAGGTCTGCGTGGCTGCCGGTCAGGATATTGACCACACCGCCGGGCACGTCTGACGTTTCAAGGACTTGATAGAAGTCTGTTGCGGCCAGCGGGAACGCCTCGGATGCCACAAGAACCGTACGGTTACCCATCGCCATGGCCGGGGCCATCAGCGATACTAGGCCCAGTAGCGGTGCCTCATCCGGGCAGATCGCTCCAATCACGCCGAGAGGGGTGGGCATGGCCATGGCAACGCCGCGCAAAGGCACGCCCTTGATGCGACCATCGTATTTGTCAGCCCATGCCGCATAGGTGAACAGGCGGCGGATCGCGGCCTCCACCTCGATTTTGCCCGACTTGCCGCCTTGCATCGCATCAAGGGTTGCGGCGAAACCAGTGGCCCGGGCGCACAGATTTTCCGCAATATAATATAGGATCTGCGCCCTCAAGTGCCCTGTCGTTGCGGACCACCCCGCCGCGCCCCTAGCCGCTTCGACAGCGTTGCGGATGTCCTTGCGGTTGGACATGGGGACTTGTCCAAGGATCCGACCTGACTTGTTGTGCACATTGCGGCTGTATCCTGCATCGGGGCGCGTCTGCTTGCCCGCGATGAAAAGCTTGGGTGTGCGGTTGATCCTGGTGTCCATCGTGTCACCGTTGCTGCCTCCGAAAGGTACTGTCCGTGGCAGAGGCCTGGATTTGCCGCGTGGCCGGGTATAGGCGCTCAGTCCTTCCCAGCCTCCTTCGCGGCCAAATCCGCTGTCCCGCATCCCGCCAAAAGGCGCGGCAGCATCAAACATGTTGCTTCCGTTTACCCAGATGACTCCGGCGGCCAGTTTCGGTGCCACGTCCAGCGCAAGGTTCAGGTTTTCGGACCAGACACTCGCCGCCAGACCGTAACGGGTGTTGTTGGCCAGATCGACCGCTTCAACCGGCGTGCGGAAGGTGGTTGAGACCAGAACGGGCCCGAAAATCTCCTCCTGCATCAGCGGGGATGCGGTGGACAGACCGGTGATCAGCGTCGGCGGATAGAAACACCCGCCCTCGGGCAGCGCCGCCGCACTCCGGTATATCTGCCCGCTGTCGCAGGCATCCACCATGGTGCGCACACGCTCCAGATGCGCGGGGCTGATCATCGCGCCGATGTCTACGCTCTTGTCCAAGGGATTGCCGATGCGCAGCTTGTCCATTCGCGCCCGCAGCTTGGCATGGAAACGCTCCGCCACCCCTTCCTGCACCAGAAGCCGCGACCCTGCGCAACAGACCTGCCCCTGATTGAACCAGATCGCGTCCACCAAGCCTTCGACAGCCGAATCCAGATCGGCATCCTCGAACACGATATAGGGGGATTTGCCCCCTAACTCCAATGTCAGGGCCTTGCCGCTGCCCGCTGTCGCCTGTCGGATACGACGACCCACTTCGGTTGATCCGGTGAAGGCGATCTTGTCGATGCCGGGATGGGCTACGATCATCTCGCCCACCGCGCCATCGCCGGTCACGATGTTCACGACACCCTTGGGCAGCCCCACCTGACGGCAAATATCGGCAAACAGCAGCGCTGTCAGTGATGTCTGCTCGGCCGGTTTCAGCACCACGGTATTGCCTGCCGCCAGCGCCGGTGCCACCTTCCACGCCAGCATCAGCAGCGGAAAATTCCACGGGATGATCTGCCCGCAGACACCCAATGCCTGACGATCTGGTTGCTCGGTCTCCATCAACTGCGCCAGACCCGCGTGGAAATAAAAATGCCGGTGGACCAGCGGGATGTCGATGTCGCGCGCCTCACGGATCGGCTTGCCGTTGTCCAGCACCTCCAGCACCGCAAACAGCCGCGCATGTTTCTGCACCATCCGCGCCAGCGCATAAAGATGCCGGGCGCGGCCATGCCCTCCCAGCCCCTCCCACTTGGCTTGCGCGCGCCGTGCCGCACTTACTGCCGCATCCACATCCGTCTGTGTCGCTTGGCTCAGCGTGGCCAGCACCTCGCCCGTGGCCGGATTGCGCGCCTCAAACCCATCGCCGGGGACGGTAAAAGCACCGTTGATGAAATGGCCGAACCGATCTCCCTGATCCACCAGCCATGCCAGCGCATCTGCCGCCTGCTCAGGGGCCGTGCCATAGTCCATCGTGTCGAAGATATCCTTGACGCTCATGCCTTCATCGTTCCCCAAATACTCAAATCCGCCCGCCTGACATCAGGCCAGCGGGTGCCGCCATGCCGCTGAATACGCGCCGGTGATGTGATGTTCCAATTGCCGCTCGATATCCCCCAAAAGGCTGGAGGCGCCAAAACGGAACAGGTCAGGCTGCACCCAGCGGTCGCCCAGTTCCTCTTTCATCAGGCTCAGGTAAACCAACGCATCCTTGGCCTTGGAAATACCGCCCGCCGGTTTATAGCCGATGCGAATGCCGGTGCGCTCGTGATACTCGCGAATGGCGCGGGTCATCACAAGGCTTACGGGCAGGGTGGCGTTGACGCTTTCTTTCCCGGTCGAGGTTTTGATGAAATCCGCCCCTGCCATCATGCAGACAAGGCTGGCGCGCGCCACATTCCGCAGTGTGCCCAACTCGCCCGTGGCGAGGATTGCCTTGACATGGGCATCCCCGCAGGCGGCGCGCATTTGGCGCATCTCGTCGTAAAGCGCCTGCCAGTTCCCGGTCAGGACGTGGCGGCGCGAGATGACGATGTCGATCTCGTCCGCGCCCGCCTTGACGCTTTCACCGATCTCGGCCAGCCGCAGATGAAACGGCGAAAGCCCTGCTGGAAAGCCGGTGGATACGGCGGCGACAGGTATCCCGCTGCCCTCCAGAGCACGCACGGCAGCGGGGACCATCTCATGATAGACGCAGACCGCGCCGACCGTGATGTCGGACATCCCCAGTTGTGCCAGTAGGTCCGGTCGTACGGGTTGGCGCGCCTTGGCGCAGAGCCGTTCCACGCGCCCCTCGGTGTCGTCGCCTGCAAGTGTGGTCAGATCAATGCAGGTAATCGCCTTCAACAGCCATGCAGCCTGATGATCTTTCTTGACTGACCGCCGCGTGCCAAGCGTGAGGGCGCGCCGTTCTATCGCAGAGGTATTCGCCTGCACTGCGCGGACCCATTCCATATCAAGGTCCATGCCGGGATTGCGCAGGTCCTGCTTTGGCAGGGTCTGGGGAAGATGCGTCGCCGGGGCTGTTTTTGTCTGCTGCATGTCACACTCTGCTTCGGTGTCCCGGCAAGGTCGCATGCGCCCGGATCAGAGGCAAGCGTGCCGAAATATCGAGGTCACGCCGTTTTGTTTTGCGAATAATTCGCAATTTTATTGACAAAGTTGCGAACCGTTCTCAATATTAAGTCCACTTAGCGCTGTTTTCACGTCTTCTGTTCAAAAGGTGACCGCATGACCATGACACTGACACGACGCCATGTCCTGACGGCCATTGCCGCCGGTATCGCTGTCCCGCGCCTTGCTGCGGCGCAACCCCCCTTGTCCATCGTTGCCACAACCGGAATGGTGGCCGATGCCGCACGACAGGTTGGGGGTGATCTTGTATCCGTCGCTGCGATGATGGGGCCAGGGATCGACCCTCATTCCTACCGCCAGACCCGCAGCGACATCGTCGCCATGACCCGTGCCGACCTGGTGCTGTGGCATGGGCTTTATCTTGAAGCGCAGCTTGAGGATGTCCTGCTGGATCTGGGCCGTACCCGCACTGTTGTCGCCGTAGGCGAAGCCGTCCCCGAAGCGGATCGTATCGGGCATCCCGATTATCAAGGCCGCTTTGATCCGCATGTCTGGATGGACCCCGATCTGTGGCGCCATGTGGTTCTGGCCGTGCGCGATACACTCAGCACCGCGCGTCCCGATGCCGCCGCTACTTTCGCCACCAATGCCGATGCGCATCTGGCCGACCTCGCCCGACTGTCCGACTACAAGGCGCGCAGTTTGTCCTCTGTGCCAGAAGAGGCGCGCGTTTTGCTCACCGCCCATGATGCATTCGGTTATTTCGGCCGGGCACAGAGTTTCGAGGTGATGGGCATTCAGGGCATTTCGACCGAGTCCGAGGCGGGCCTCAACCGGATTAGTGAACTGGTTGATATGCTTGTTGAACGCCGGATCGGGGCCGTTTTCGTGGAAAGCTCGGTCTCGGACCGAAATATCCGTGCCTTGATCGAAGGCGCCGCCGCCAAGGGCCATGAGGTCCGCATCGGCGGTGAGGTGTTCTCGGACGCGATGGGGCCGGATGGCACTTATGAGGGGACTTATCTGGGCATGATGGATCACAACATCTCGACCATCGCCAGCGCGCTGGGCGGTGACGTACCCGCGCGTGGCATGGACGGCAAGCTGAGCGCGGGGCTCTGACATGGTGAATCCCCTCTCCTCGCCACGCGCTGTGTCGCGCACGGACGGTGTGGTCGCCACCACTCCGACACCGCCGCCTGCGCTTGAGGTGGGGGGGCTGACCGTGGCTTACGGGGAAAAGCCGGTGGTGTTTTCCGTGGATATGGCGGTGGCGCAAGGCACGATGACCGCCATTGTCGGCCCCAATGGGGCAGGAAAATCAACCTTGCTCAAGGCGGTTCTGGGATTGGTCAAGCCACTGTCGGGCGAGGTGCGCCTGTTCGGTTTGCCGCTGTCGCGTGCGCGCGATCGCGTGGCCTATGTGCCGCAGCGTGCTAGCGTGGACTGGGATTTCCCGGCCTGCGTGATCGATGTGGTCCTGATGGGGCTGCACCGCGAACTGGGCCTGCTGCGCCGGTTGCGGCCCGAGCATCTGGCTCGCGCCCGTGCCTGTCTTGCCCGTGTCGGGATGGAGGATTTTGCCAGCCGCCAGATCGGGCAGTTGTCCGGCGGACAACAACAGCGCGTCTTTCTGGCCCGCGCTCTGGCTCAATCGGCGGATCTTTATCTGCTGGACGAACCCTTTGCAGGGGTCGATGCCGCTACTGAAAAGGCGATTATCGCGGTTCTCAAGGATCTGAGGGCCGAAGGACGCACCATCGTGGCCGTGCATCACGACCTTTCCACGATCCGCGCCTATTTCGAGCATATGTTCCTGATCAACATGCGTGCCATCGCCGCCGGGCCCGTTGCCGAAGTGTTCACAAGTTCAAACCTCCAGCGCGCCTATGGGGGTCGGTTGGGTGAAGCGCAGGTAGCAGGTATGCAGGCGGCGGATGCGGCGTCATGATCTGGCAGGCGCTGTCGCTGCAACTGGGATATAACGCGTCACTTGTCGCGATCGGTGCCACCATACTGGGTATCGCTGCCGGCGTGACCGGTAGTTTCTTGTTTCTGCGCAAGCGCGCACTTGTCTCGGATGCTGTATCGCATGCCACTTTGCCGGGGATTGGTCTTGCTTTCATCGCAATGGTCGCGCTGGGCGGCGAAGGGCGGTTCTTGCCGGGGTTGATGCTGGGGGCGGCGCTGTCCTCTGGCCTGGGGTTGCTGGTGATCGGCTGGATGCTGCGCCGCACCCGCCTGACCGAGGATGCAGCTATCGGCGCCGTCTTGTCGGTATTTTTCGGCGCGGGGATCGTTATCCTGACGGTGATCCAATCGATGCAGTCAGGCCGTCAGGCCGGGCTGGAATCCGTCCTTCTGGGGTCGACAGCCGGGATGTTGCGCAGTGATGCACTGGTGATCGGGACGGGCGGTGCGCTTGTTTTACTTGCGGTTTTGCTGCTGCGTCGCCCGATGCTGGCCGTGGGGTTTGATTCGGATTTCGCGGCGGTCACTGGCACCAATGTGGCCCGCATCGATCTGGCGATGATGGGTCTGGTGATGGCCGTGACCGTCTTGGGGATCACGACCGTGGGTCTGGTGCTGATCGTGGCATTGCTGATCATTCCGGCGGTCACGGCCCGGCTTTGGACGGATAACGCCCTGCGGATGGTGGCGCTGGCGGGGCTTGCCGGGGGGCTGTCGGCCTATATCGGTGCGGCCGTCTCCGCCACCGCCCCGGCGCTGCCGACCGGACCGATCATCGTGCTGGCCAGTTTTGTACTTTTTGCTCTGTCGCTGGCACTGGCTCCTGCGCGGGGCGGTGTTGCGCTGCTGCTGCGGCAAATTCGCTTTCGCCGCCGGGTGCATCGTCGTCAGGGTCTTTTGGCGCTGGCCTTGGGCCAACCGATCCATGAGCCCTTCACCATGGCGCTGCTGGCCCGCGAAGGCATGGCGCGTCCCGATGGTGTCGCGACCGAGGCAGGACGCGCCGCCGCCGCCAAAGCCCTGCTGGACGAGGCGCGCTGGGCCGCACTGCGGGGTGACCCGGCACATGGCCTGACCGCCAGCCGCTATGACGGCCTCACACCGATCGAGACGGTGCTGACGCCGGATCAGATCGCCGAGCTGGACCGTCACCTGCCCCGCGCGCAGGGGGTGGCCTGATGGGAGCCGAGTTTGTCGCCCTCTCCCTCTCCCCTCTTTTGATCGGCGTTCTGGCTGCCGTGACCTGCGCCTTGCCGGGGAATTTTTTGCTGCTGCGCCGTCAGGCGCTCATCGGCGACGCTATCAGCCATGTGGTTCTGCCGGGCATCGTCGTGGCCTTCCTGTTGACAGGGCGGGTTGCGGCGTTGCCTATGATGTTGGGGGCAGCCGGGGCCGCCCTCGTCTCGGTGATCCTGATCGAAGCCGTACGCCGCACCGCGCGGATCGAGGCAGGGGCAGCGATGGGCGTGATCTTCACCACGTTGTTCGCCGCCGGTGTGCTGCTACTGGAGCAATCGGATACCAGCGGCGTGCATCTGGATGTGGAGCACGCGCTCTATGGCAATCTGGAGAGCCTGATCTGGCTTGACGCCACGGGCTGGTCATCATTGCTCGACCCGATGGCGCTTGCGGGTCTGCCGCCTGAATTGCCGCGCATGGCGGGGGCATTGGTAATTGTCGCGCTGGCCATCGCAGCGATGTGGCGGCCCTTGGCGATTGCCACCTTTGACGAAGGATTTGCCGCCACGCTTGGCCTTCCTGTCCGTGCCATCGGGTTGGCATTGGTGATGCTGGCGGCTTTGGCGGCGGTGGCGGCCTTTGATGCGGTTGGCTCGATCATCGTGATCGCCATGTTCATCTGCCCCCCGGCTGCGGCGCGGATGATGACAGACCGGCTTTTGCCGCAGGTGATGTGGAGCGTGGGTTTCGCCATCCTTTCCGCCGTTCTGGGCTATGTGCTGGCGGGTTACGGCCCGCTCTGGCTGGGATTTGCCAATTCCGTCAGTGCTGCTGGTATGATCGCCACTGTGTCGGGCCTGATCCTTGGTGCCACGATGCTGTTCGGCCCCTGTCGCCGCCGCGCTGGTATCGCGGCCTGATCCCTGACCACCCTCAGCGAGACCTGCCGCGCAGCGCCAGCAGACCGTCCCGCGCAGCCTCATCCGGGTGCAAAAGCTCGACTGGTACGCCCTGTGATGCCAAAGCCTTGGAATAGAGGCTGTTCGGCGCGATTACGATGACCCGCTGCCCCAGCCAATAGGGGCGCATCGCTGCCAGTTCCGCCCCCAGCAAATGCCCCGCCACAGATTCTGCTGCACCTGCCAATCTTGCACTGCGCAGGTGCAGCGACAGACGCTCTGGTCGAGACATGGTATCCGCCAAGGCTTGCGGGTCCGCTGTCTGGGACGCGCCCAGCATCCGGGCCAGCATCGGGGTCAGCGCGGATTGAAAGCTCACCACCTCATCCGCACTGATCTGGCACCAATGCGTAACCTCCGCCATGGGCACACAAACCACCCCATCCCAGTTTTTCCGGGCTGCGACCGGGCCTGCAATCCGAAGTCTGGTCGGGGCATCCAGATGCCCCTGCGGGCGTTCCTGCGTCAATGCTGTCAGCGGCAAAGTATCGGGCAGAATGGCAGCAGGCACCGGTTGCGCCGCCTTGCTGTCGCCGACAATCAGCGTGGGCGCATCGCCAAGCCGTGCCACGACCTCAGCCACGCTGGCGCCCGATGCCGCCTCAACCACCGTTGCGCCGTCAAAGCGCCAGCCTGACGCCAGACCGCCGCTGTCCTCGATCCCGATCCAGATATCCTGTGCCATGACGGTCCAGATATGCGCCGCGCCGTCCCCCGTCAATCCAAGCGGGCCTCGGCCTCAGCCCGCCGTCAACGCAACCATCGCATCATATTGCGACAGATACACGCGACCTGTCAGATCATCCAGAAAATGGCTGCGTTTCAGGCGGTCCATCACCGGACCTTTCACTTCGGACAGGTGCAGGGTGATCCCCAGATCGCGCAGCCGTGCGTTGATCGCCTCAAGGCTTTCCAACGCGGACATATCAATCTCATTCACGGCCGAGCACATCAGCACCACATGCCGGATCGGTTCATCGCAGGCGACACGGTTGTAGATGTAATCTTCAAGGAAGCGGGCATTGGCGAAGTACAGGCTCTCGTCGATCCGCAGCGTCACGACCGACGGGTCCGTCTCGACCTTGTGACGCAGGATATTGCGGAAATGCTGGGTGCCGGGGACAAGGCCCACCTCGGCCACATGCGGGCGCGATGTCTTATACAGAAACAGCGCCAGCGACAGGATCACGCCAGCCGAAACGCCCATCTCGACGCCGAGTCCCAATGTGATGGCGATGGTCGTGGCGACAGCGGCAAAATCGATCCTGGAATAGGTCCAACTGCGTTTCAGGATTGACAAGTCCACCAGCCCCAGCACGGCGACGATGATCGTGGCGGCCAATGTGGCCTTGGGCAGGTAATGCAGCAGCGGCGTCAGGAACAGCGCCGCCAGCAGGATACCCACAGCGGTAAAGGCCCCCGCCGCCGGGGTCTCAGCCCCCGCATCATAATTCACCACCGACCGCGCAAATCCCCCCGTCACCGGATAACCCCCCGACAGGGCCGAGGCGATATTGGCGGTGCCAAGGCCCACCAACTCCTGATCGGGATCAATCCGCTGCCGTTTCTTGGCCGCCAATGTCTGCGCGACCGAGACGGATTCGACGAACCCGATTATTGAGATCAACAGCGCCGATACGAAAAGCTGCCCCCAAATCTCGCTGGAAAAACCCGGCAGGGTCAGCGGCGGCAATCCGCTGGGGATGGTGCCGACAATGGCCACACCCTTGCTTGCTAGATCAAAGGCCCAGACAGTCAGTGTGGTCACGGCAACGGCGGCCACTGGTCCGGCCTTGGCCAGCAGATCGGCCAAGCGCGGGCGCAACCCCGTCTTGATCAGCAGGGGCTTGAGGCCCTTGCGCACCCAGAACAGAAACGCCGTCGTCACCACCCCGATCGCCAAGGTGATCAGGTTGATCTGCGCCAGGTTCGCCCAAAGGTTTCGCAGCAGTTCAATCAGCGAATGCCCTCCGCCGCTGATCCCCATGATCGTGCCGATCTGACTGGCCGCGATCAGCAGGCCGGATGCGGTAATGAACCCCGCGATCACCGGATGCGACAGGAAATTGGCCAGAAATCCCAACCGGAACAGGCCCATCACCGTCAGGATCAGGCCAGAAATGAAAGCCAGCGTGATCGCGGCGATCGCATATTCCGCCGTCCCCTCCAGCGCCATATTGCCTACAGCGGCCGCGGTCATGAGCGAGATCACCGCCACCGGTCCCACCGCCAGCGCGCGGCTGGTGCCGAAAATCGCATAAGCGACCAAGGGCAGGATCGACGCATAAAGCCCCATCTCGGCAGGCAGACCCGCGAGCAGCGCATAGGCCAGCGATTGCGGGATCAGCATGATCGTCACGATCACCGCCGCCACCGTGTCCGAGGTCAGCGCCTCCCGGTCATAGGTTTTCGCCCAGTGCAGGATCGGAAAGTACCGCGACAGACCGCGGCGGCCTGCATTTGCCGTTTTGCGGTCGCCGTTGGTCAAAAAGCTCATGAGGGTGATAGTCCTGCCGCGATGTCAGAGCTGGGACATGCCAGCTATCCATTCATATATGCTATACAGAATGTGATGTTCAACCGTGGTGAAGCCCGTTCTCAGGGCTGGACAGGACGACTCTGACCTGACTGTCTGGTCTGAGTGATGCCCATGGGAAAAAATATCTGGGTTAAGCAAACCAGCAGGCTATTAGCCTTTGAATTTTCACATTACAGGCCAATCGGCCCGCTGTAACGGCGATTAAAGGCATCCGTCATATTTGTCCCACTTGGCTTCTGCGGTAAACTGTCGCGGCACTATCCTGTGCAAGCCAACATGCAGGAGGGACAGATGTCTGCAAAATTCATCGTCGGCTATGACGGAAGTGAGGCTTCTCGAAGGGCGCTCGACTTTGCCGTGGGCCGGGTCAAGCTTCAGGGTGGCACGGTTGTCTTGGTTCATGTGCTTGAATGGTCGCCGTATTCGTTTCTGAGCCCGAGCGAACTGGAAGAACGGCACAAGCGCCGCACCGAGGAGCTGGAACGTGCCGAGAAGGCCCTTATCGCGCCAGTGCTGGACAAGGTTCGCGCTGCAGGCGTCGAGGCAGAAAGCAAGATCCGCTACGGCCATATCGCCGAAACCATCTGCAAGATCGCGGAAGAGATGAAGGCCGTCCAGATCGTGATCGGTCGCAACGGTCACACGCGGCTTGGCAGTCGGATCTTCGGATCGGTGGCCGGACATCTGGCGCAAGCGGCCCCGGTGCCCTGCACCATCGTGCCATGAGCAGGAACAGGAGAGACAGATGACACGGAACCCATTTCCGGCGGTGACAACCGCTTTGGCGGCGTTTGCTGCCCTGATCGTCTCGGTGATGCCTGCGCGGGCGCAATCCGTAGACGAAACCGTCAATCAGATATTTGCCGATTCAACAGGTTGGTTTGTCAGTTTCATTTTCGCATCGATCCCGGGCACGTCCGTCGCATGGATCGTGGTATGGCTGGTCGTGGCGGCCAGTGTATTCACGATCTATTTCGGCTTCATCCAGTTCCGCGTGATCGGCCATTCGCTCGCTCTGGTCAGTGGCAAGTACTCAGACCCGGATGATGCGGGCGAGGTCAGCCACTTTCAGGCGCTGGCCACGGCCCTGTCAGGGACCGTCGGTCTGGGCAATATCGCGGGCGTTGCTGTCGCGGTCAGCATCGGTGGCGCCGGCGCGACCTTCTGGATGATCCTTGCGGGCCTGTTGGGGATGGCGTCCAAATTCACGGAATGCACGTTGGGCGTGAAATACCGCAACGAATACCCCGACGGGCGCGTGTCTGGCGGACCCATGTATTACCTGACCAAGGGCTTTGCCGAGCGTGGCTTGCCAGGTGGCAAGGTATTGGCTGTGCTGTTTTCCGTCTTTTGCGTGCTGGGCGCGTTGGGGGGCGGCAACATGTTTCAGGCCAATCAGGCGCATCAGCAATTGACCGGCGTTTTCGGCGAGTACCCGGGGTGGATCACAGGCCTTGTTTTTGCCGGCATCGTCTTTGCCGTGATCGTAGGGGGTATCAAATCCATCGCCCGCGTGACGGAAAAGGTCGTCCCCTTCATGGGCGTTCTTTATGTCGGCGCGGCACTGGTGATCATCCTGATGAACATGGACATGGTGGGCACCGCCTTTGGCCAGATCATCAACGGGGCCTTTACGGGCAACGGGATCGTCGGCGGCATGGTCGGAGCACTGATCCAGGGTTTCCGGCGTGCAGCTTTCTCGAACGAGGCTGGCGTGGGGTCTGCGGCCATAGCCCACTCTGCCGTCCGAACCAAGGAACCGATCACCGAGGGGTTCGTGTCATTGTTGGAGCCGTTCATCGATACGGTGGTGAT
>NCJR01000030.1 GCA_002282555.1 Rhodobacterales bacterium 34-62-10 | reverse complement strand
ATTCAGCACCTTGTAGGCGGCTTTCAGGCGGCCTTGGGTGAAGGCGATGACTTCGGCGGGGCGTTTGTCCTCGGGCAGGAAATTCATCAGGAAGCGGGTCATGCCTGCCTGCGACGACAGTTTGTGGTTGTCCCAGAGGACCCAGCGCATGATCTCGCGCCGCTCGTTCGCGCTGCGCCCGCCCAGTTTGCCGCCCTTGGTGCTGATGTAATCCTGAATGGCGCCCGATTGCGACAGGGTCAGATCGCCATCCACCATGACGGGCACTTCGCCCATCGAATTGATCGCGCGGAATTCCGGCGTGCGGGTGCCGCCGTTGAAGAAATCGACAAAGACCGGCTCCCACTCCAGCCCCGAAAGTTCCAATGTCAGCGCCGCCTTGTAAGCATTGCCGCTTTCGCCGAAGCAATAAAGTTTGATGGTCATGTCGCTCTCCTGTTGAAGCGGTGCAAGGCGGGGGTTTTGCACCCCCGCACCCCCGCAGAGTATTGTCCGAACGATGAAGGGCAGGGGCGCGCGGGGTTTCTTCTTGCGCAAAATATCCCCGCCGGAGGCTCCTGTCCTGTCGTCTTGCGGGCCGTCACGCGGATTTCTTGTCGATGAAACTGCGCGCGATCAGTTCCTTCATGATCTCGTTGGTGCCCCCATAGATGCGCTGGACGCGGGCGTCGGTCCACATTTCGGCGACGGCATATTCCTGCATGAATCCATAGCCGCCATGCAGTTGCAGGCAATCATCCAATACCTGATTCTGGGTGTCGGTGATCCAGTATTTTGCCATGGCCGCCTTTTCGACGGTCAGTTCGCCGCGCAGGTGTTCGACCATGCATTCGTCAAGGAAGGCGCGGGCGACTTTCGTACGGGTCAGGCATTCGGCCAGTTTGAAGCGGGTATTCTGGAATTGCGTGAGCGGCCCGCCAAAGGCTTCGCGTTCGCGGCAATACTGGATGGTGCGCGCCACCGCCCCTTCCATGGCGCCGATGGCACCGCAGGCGATGATCAGGCGTTCCTGCGGAAGCTGGCTCATCAACTGGGCAAACCCGCGGCCTTCTTCGCCGCCCAGCAGGTTTTCGGGCGGGATGGCGACATTGTCGAAGAACAGCTCGGAGGTGTCCGAGGCTTTCATGCCGATCTTGTCGAGGTTGCGGCCACGTTTGAAGCCTGCGGCCCCTTCGGTTTCCAAGACCATCAGCGAGACGCCCTTGGCGCGGGCGCTGGGGTCGGTCTTGGCGGCGACGATGATCAGCGTGGCGTGCTGGCCGTTGGTGATGAAGGTTTTCTGACCCGACAGGCGGTATGTGTTGCCATCCTTGATCGCCTTGGTCTTGATCGCCTGCACGTCGGACCCGGTCGACGGCTCGGTCATGGCCAGCGCGCCGACCAGTTCGCCGCTGGTCAGCTTGGGCAGCCAGCGGCGTTTCTGATCGTCCGTGCCATAGGCAAGGATGTAATGCGCGACGATGCCGGAATGGATGCCCACGCCCCAACTGGCGAGGTTGGCGCGGCTGGCCTCAATGAGGATCGCGGCCTCGTGGCCGAAATCACCGCCATGGCCGCCCCATTCTTCGGGGATCGAGGGGCAGAGCAGGCCGAGCGCGCCCGCCTGTTGCCAGATCGAGGGGTCCATCTGGCCCTGATTGCGCCAGCGCTCGAAATGCGGGGACCATTCGTCGGTGATGAACTTGGCTGTCATGTCTGACAGCATCTGGTGTTCTTCGGTCATCCAGGCGGATGTCATGCGGGTCTCCTCCCCCGTTTGGTCGTATCTTAGCGTTTTCGCGCGTCGAGTTCCGCGTTGAACAGGCGCAGGCGGTGCGCGAACGTATCCTCGTTGATGACGCTGTCGAAGTTCTCGAACAGGAAGGACAGCGCCTCGCCCTCATCCAGACCTGCCTCTGATGCGAGTTTCTTGAGCCTGCGGTAGCCGTCTTCGGTCATGGCGACGGGGAAGCGGCGGGTCAGGCGGAAGCGTTTGGGCATCGCGGCGTCCTTGGGCGTTGGGGCGGGGGGTGGCCCCGCCCGCAGCGTGTCAGAAATTGGCAGCCTCCAGCGCCATCACGGTTGCCGCGCCTGTGTTGATCCGCGCCAGATGCAGGGCGGTCGCGGGCAGGCGGCGGGCCATGTAGTAGCGGCCGGTGGCCAGTTTTGTCTGATAGAAGGTGACGTCTTCTGTGCCCGCCTGCAATGCCTCATCCGCGGCTTTCGCCATTTGCGCCCACATCAGGCCAAGGCAGACATGGCCGAACAGGTGCATGAAGTCATAAGACCCGGACAGCGCGTTGTTGGGGTTTTTCATGCCGTTCTGCATGAAATACATCATCGCGGTCTGCAGGTCCTTGGAGGCGGCTTTCAGCGGGTCGAGGAAATCGGCCTTCAGCGTGTCGTTCCCCTCATTCTCCTTGATGAAGGTTTTCACCAGTTCGAAGAAGGCCATGGCGTGTTTGCCGCCGTCCTGCGCCAGTTTGCGGCCCACGAGGTCAAGCGCCTGCACGCCGTTTGCGCCCTCATAGATCATGGCGATGCGGGCGTCGCGGGTATACTGCGACATGCCCCATTCCTCGATATAGCCGTGGCCGCCGTAGACCTGCTGGGCCTTGACCGTCATGTCATAGCCTTCATCGGTGAGGAACCCCTTGATCACGGGGGTCATCAGCGAGATCAACCCGTCGGCGGCGGCATCGTTGTTGCGATGCGCGCGGTCGATCAGGGCGGCCCCCCAGAGCATGAAGGCGCGCGCCCCTTCGACAAAGCTTTTCTGGTCCATCAGCGCGCGGCGGATATCGGGGTGCACGATCAGCGGATCGGCGGGACCGTCGGGGTTCTTGACGCCGGTCACGTCGCGGCCCTGCAGCCGGTCCTTGGCATAGGCCAGCGCGTTCTGGAAGGCGACGTCCGCCTGCGCCATGCCCTGCATGCCGACGCCGATGCGGGCTTCGTTCATCATGGTGAACATGGCGCGCATGCCTTTATGCGCCTCGCCCAGCAGGTAGCCGGTCGCCTCGTCATAGTTCATGACGCAGGTGGCGTTGCCGTGGATGCCCATCTTTTCTTCGATCTTGCCGACCGAGACGCCATTGCGCGCGCCCAGGCTGCCGTCGTCATTCACGAGTATTTTGGGAACGATGAAGAGCGATACGCCCTTGATCCCGTCGGGGCCGCCGGGGATTTTGGCCAGCACCAGATGGATGATGTTCTCGGCCATGTCGTGATCGCCCGCCGAGATGAAGATCTTCTGGCCGCTGATCTTGTAGGTGCCATCGTCCTGCGGCACGGCCTTGGTGCGCATCAGGCCCAGATCCGTGCCGCAATGCGGCTCGGTCAAGTTCATGGTGCCGGTCCAGTCGCAAGAGACCATGCGTGGCAGGTATTTGTCCTTCTGCGCGTCCGAGCCGTGGGCGAGGATCGCCGATGCCGCGCCATGGGTCAGGCCCTGATACATGGTGAAGGCCATGTTGGAGGCCGAGAACATCTCGCCCACCGCGGTGCCCATCACATAGGGCATGCCCTGGCCGCCATATTGTTCGGGCATGTCGAGTCCGGTCCAGCCGCCTGCGCGGACCTGATCGAAGGCCGCCTTGAAGCCGGTGGGCGTGCGGACCACGCCGTTTTCGAGTGTGCAGCCTTCGACATCGCCGACGGCGTTGAGGGGGGCGAGGACTTCGGAGGTCAGTTTGCCCGCCTCTTCCAGCACGGCGGCGGTGAAATCTGCCTCAAGCTCGGCATAGCCGGGGATATCGGCGCGCGACACCTTGAGCAGGTCATGCAGCACGAATTGCAGGTCTTTCACGGGGGCGGTGTAGCTGGGCATGGTGATCTCTCCCTTGGGGTGGGTTATTCGGCGGCGCGTGTGGCGTGGTTGATCGAGGCGATCATCTTCTCGCCCCATTTCATCTGCTCGCGCAGGTCATCGATGGCGGCGTTCAACTCGTCGCGCTGGCGGATCAGGTCATCCAGACGCTTTTGCGCCAGTTCATAGGTGCGGGCGAGCTGGGTCTGCTGCTGGTCGCCGATCTTGTACAGATCGAGAAGCTGGCGGATGTCCTCGAGGCTGAAGCCAAAGCGCTTGCCGCGCAGGATCAGCTTGAGCCGGGCGCGGTCGGAATTGGTGAACAGGCGCTTCTGACCCTGGCGGATCGGGAAGATCAGTTCTTTCGCCTCGTAGAAGCGCAGGGTGCGGGGCGTCACGTCGAAGGCGTCGCACATCTCGCGGATGGTCATGGTCTTGTCGGTCATCACATTACCTCTGGAACACATATCTGCGTGCTACCTGTGGGCTTGTGGCCATCGTTACAACAGGGAACGCGGTTGACGTAACTGCTACGTCACGTCACTTTCAGGTTGACGTAAGATCAGCCAAGGTCAAGCGGTGATCGGGGTAATTTCCTTGCTTGGGGACCTGTGGCGCGCAGGGGTTTTGCCGCCCTGCCCAAGCGGGCAGCGCGCGGGTGATTCCATGGCTGCGGGGGGCTGTTGCTAGAACTTCGTGAGCGCGTCGGCGGTGTCGTCGCGCAGGCGGCGCAGCTCGTCCATCGCCTCATCGAGTTGGGCGCGTTGTTCGGCGAGTTCCACAAGCTGGCGGTCGGCCATCTTGACCCATGCCTCCATCTGGGCGCGGGTGCCTTCCTTTTCATAGATCAGCAGCCATTGGCGGATGTCTTCCAGCGCATAGCCGAATTTGCGGCCGCGCAGGATCAGGGTCATCCGGGCACATTCGCGCGGCCCGTAGAAACGGGCGCGGCCGTCGCGTTCGGGCTGCAACAACTCGATATACTCGTAATAGCGCAAGGTGCGTGGGGTCACGTCATACTTGGCGCACATTTCCTTGAAGGACAGGCGTGGTTCGGACATCGTCGGGCTCCCTTGAAGGCAGGCTAAGCGAGACGTGACGGAAGGGCAACGGGTGCCTTTGCGGGTGGTCCTCTTGCCAGCGGTGCGGGATGCGGGACATAGTGCGGCCAGGCAGAAGGAGCAGGGCGATGGACAGGGACAAACTGGCGCGGCAATTCACCGAAGCGATCCCCCATGCAAGGGCGCTGTCCATGACCATCGACCATCTGGGCGAGGGGGTGGCCGAGATGTCGATGCCCTATGACGCGCGGTTCATCGGGGCGCCGGAGACCGGCGTGATCCATGGCGGCGCGGTGTCGGCGCTGCTGGATACGTGCTGCGGTGCGTCGGTGGTGTGCCATCCCGCGTCCAAGGGCGGCACGGCGACGATCGGGTTGCGGATCGATTACATGCGCGCGGCCACGCCGGGGCAGGCGATCCGCACAAGGGCGGAATGTTATCATGTCACACGCTCGGTCGCCTTTGTGCGCGCCACGGCCATGGATGACGATACCGACCGCCCGGTGGCCACGGCCACGGGCACCTTCACGGTGGAGGCGGGCTGATGAGCGAGGGATCTTTCGTCAAGCCGCGCGGCGGGCGGCCCGAGCCTGTGCAGGTGATCAAGCAGCGCCGGGATGCGGCCTTGGGCGCGCTGGTGCACGGGGTGCCCTATATCCAGTTTCTGGGGATCGAGTTTGATCGGCGCGGCGATGAGTTGACGGCGATTCTGCCCTTTGACGACAAGCTGATCGGTAATCCGCTGTTGCCCGCGTTGCATGGCGGGGTGACGGCGGCGTTCCTTGAGGTGACGGCGATCATCGGGTTGAGCTGGGCGAGCCTGTGGGAAGAGATCGAGAGCGGGCGGATCGATGCGCAGACGCTTGTGGCGGGGAACCTGCCGCGCCTGCCCAAGACGATCGATTTCACGGTAGATTACCTGCGCACCGGATTGCCGCGCGATGCCTATGCCCGGGCCAAGGTGAACCGGTCGGGGCGGCGCTATGCCTCGGTCCATGTGGAGGCGTGGCAGGACAACCGGGCGCGGGCCTTTGCGCAGGCGACGGGGCATTTCCTGATGCCGCGGCTGGAGGGCTGACGTGTCGCGCTTGGCGGGGTGCTTGACGGGGGCTTGACGGGGCGGGGATTGCGCGGCATGGGGGCGGCATGCTGATTTACAAGATATTCCGCGCCCCCGAATGGGCGGCTTTGCAGGCCGAGGGGCAGACCCTTGGCGCGCCTGTCGATCTGGCCGATGGCTATGTGCATTTCTCGACCGCTGCACAGGCGACCGAGACCGCGGCGAAACATTTCGCGGGCGAGGACGGCTTGGTTCTGCTGGCGCTGGAGGCGGATCGGCTGGGCGATGCCCTGCGGTGGGAGCCGTCGCGGGGTGGGGCGCTGTTTCCGCATCTCTACCGGGAATTGCGGCTGTCGGATGTGCTGTGGCACAGGGAGTTGCCCTTGGTGGATGGGCAGCACCGTTTTCCGGAGCAGATGATATGAGCCTGTTGGAACGCATCGGTCTGGCTGCGTTGCGCCGTGTCGATCCCGAGCGTGCGCATGGTCTGGCGATCCGGGCGCTGACTTCGGGGTTGGTGCCGCTGCCGGGGCCTGTCACGTCCGCGCGGTTGCGCACGACGGTGGCGGGGTTGGAGTTGCCCAATCCGGTGGGACTGGCCGCGGGGTTTGACAAGAATGGCGATGCGCTGGGGCCATTGGCGCGGGCGGGCTTTGGCTTCATCGAGGCGGGGGCGACCACGCCGCGCGCGCAGCCCGGCAATCCGCGCCCGCGCCTGTTCCGCCTGACCGAGGACCGCGCCGCGATCAACCGCTTCGGCTTCAACAACGAGGGCATGGAGGCGATGGAAAAGCGCCTTGCCCAGCGTCCCAAGGATGCGGTGATCGGGTTGAACCTTGGGGCCAACAAGGACAGCGCGGACCGGGCCGAGGATTTTGCCCGCGTGCTGGCGCATTGCGGGCGGCATCTGGATTTTGCCACGGTCAATGTATCCTCGCCCAATACCGAAAAGCTGCGGGATTTGCAGGGGGCCGAGGCGTTGTCGGCCTTGCTTGCCGGGGTGATGGAGGCGCGCAACTGGTTGCCGCGTCCCATTCCGGTGTTTCTGAAGATCGCGCCGGATCTGACGGTGGCGGAACTGTCCGAGATTGCCGATGTTGCGCGGGCGGCGGGTATCGAGGCGATCATCGCCACCAACACCACGCTGGACCGGGCGGGATTGCACAGCGCGCATCGCGACGAAAAGGGCGGGCTGTCGGGCGCGCCTTTGTTCGAGAAATCCACGCGGGTGCTGGCGCAACTGTCGCGGCTGACAGATGGCACGATCCCCTTGATCGGGGTGGGTGGCATCAGTTCGGCGGAGCAGGCCTATCAGAAGATCCGGGCCGGCGCCTCGGCGGTGCAGCTTTATACGGCGCTGGTCTATCACGGGCTGTCTGTGGTGCCGAAGATCGCGCGGGGGCTGGATGATCTGCTGGCGCGCGATGGGTTCGCCTGCGTTGCCGATGCGGTGGGCACGGGGCGCGGTGACTGGCTCTAGGCCGGAACCGGAAAGGCCCGCGTCACATCGGACACGGGCCTTTGGCTTCACTGTTCTTCAAATACTCAGGCGCGGCTGGGTTCGATCACCGGCTCCTCGGGATCGGGTGACATCTCGCGGCGCGAGATCAGGGCGTAGAAAGCGGGCACCACGAACAGCGTGAACAGCGTGCCGACGGTGATGCCAGCGAAGATCACCAGACCCATGGCGAAACGCGCGGCCGCCCCTGCGCCATCCGCTGTCATCAGCGGCACCACGCCAAGCGCCGTGGCCGCCGTGGTCATCAGGATCGGGCGCAGGCGCTGTTTGGCCGAGGCCACGATCCCCGCCTCGCGGCTGAGGCCCTTTTCGTGGCGCAGCTGGTTGGCGAATTCGACCAGCAGGATGCCGTGTTTGGTGATCAGGCCGATCAGGGTGATCAGCCCCACCTGCGTGTAGATGTTCAGCGTGCCAAGGCCAAGGTTCAGGGGCACGATCACGCCGAAGATCGACAAGGGCACCGACATCAGGATGATCAGCGGGTCGCGGAAGCTTTCGAATTGGGCGGCCAGCACCAGATAGATCACCACGATGGCCAGGGCGAAGGCCACGAGGATCGTGCTGCCTTCGGACTTCTCGAGCCGCGACTGGCCGGCGTAATCCACGAAGAAGCCGCCGGGCAGGAGGGGGCCTGCCACTTCCTCGATCTTGGCCAGACCGTCGCCGGTAGAGACGCCCGGGATCGGCAGTGCGGTGATCGTGGCGGAGTTGAGCTGGTTGAACTGTTCGATCGTGGCGGGGGCGGCGCGGGTGTCCACGTCGATCACGGCCGAGAGGGGGACCATCTCGCCGGTGGTGGCGCGCACGAAAAGCTCTCCCAGCCGCTCGGGGTTGTCGCGGTATTCCTGCGGCACCTGCAGGATCACGTCATAGCTGTTGCTGTCACGGTCGAATTGCGAGATCGGCCCCGCGCCCACAAGCAGGCCAAGGGTCGCGCCGATCTGGGCCGCGGGCAGGTTGAGGGCGGCGGCGCGGTCGCGGTCGATGCGGATCACGATCTGGGTCGTGTCGAAGTTCAGCGAGTTCTGCACCACGATGAAGCGGCCCGAGTCCTGTGCGGCGGCGCGGATTTTCTCGGCCACTTCATAGACCTGCGCGGGATCACCCGTCGATTGCACCACAAACGAGATCGGCAGTCCGCCGCCCGCGCCGGGCAGGGAGGGGGGCGCGAAGACAAACGCCTGCACACCCGCGATGGGCGCAAGGCGCGCCTGCAGATCGGCCTGAATCTCGGCCTGCGATCTGTCCCGGTCGGCCCAGTCGTCAAAGGCCCAGAGCATGATGGCGGAATTGGTCGCCCCGCCGAAGCCGGTGATCGAGAAATTGGCCGACAGTTCCGGCAGGTCCTGCGTCCGTGTCCGCATCTGATCGACATATCGTTGGGTATAATCCGCCGTGGCATAGGCGGGGGCGTTCACGAAGGAAAAGAGCGCGCCCGAATCCTCCTCAGGGGCGAGTTCCGAGGAGGTCTTGGTGAAGAGATAGCCCGTCACCCCCATCAGCACGACCACCATCAGCACCGTCACCGGCAGGTAATCCAGCGAGGAGGCCACGCGGCGCTCATACCAGCCTTCAAAGCGGGTGAAGCCGCGGTTCAGGCGTTTCTGGAAGCGGTTCTCGCCGCCCTTTTTCAGCAGGCGCGCGGCCATCATCGGCGAGATGGTCAGCGCGACGATGCCCGAGATGAACACGGCCCCCGCCAGCGTGACCGCGAATTCGCGGAACAATGCCCCGGTCAGACCGCCGGTGAAGAACAAGGGCAGGAACACCGCGATCAGCGTCAGCATCATCGCGATGATGGCGGTCGAGAGTTCGCGCATCGACGTGAAGGCCGCCTGCATCGGGCTGAGGCCATCATCGATATGGCGCTGCACGTTTTCCACCACGATGATCGCGTCATCCACCACCAGACCGATGGCCAGCACCATGGCCAGAAGGGTCAGCAGGTTGATCGAATAGCCCATCAGGAACAGGATGAACATCACACCCACCAGCGAGAGCGGGATCGCCACCAGGGGCATCATCACCGAGCGCATCGAGCCGAGAAACAGCAGGATGATCACGGCCACGATCACCGTGGCTTCGATGATGGTGCGCAACACCTCGTCGATGGAGGCGGCGATCTGTTCGGTCGCGTCATACATCATGGTCAGGGTCATGCCTTCGGGCAGGCTGTCCTGAATGGCGGGCAATTCGGCCAGCACATTGGCGGATGTATCCAAAGGGTTGGCCGAGGGGGTCGGGAACACGCCGATGAAGGTGCCGGGTCGCCCGTTGAAATTCACGATCGTATCGGTGCTTTCGGCGGCCAGTTCGATCCGGGCCACGTCATGCAGGCGCACCACCTCGTCGCCGCTGCCCGAGATCGGCAACATGCCGAAGGCTTCGGGCGTTTGCAGCGTCGATTCCATGGTGATCGCATAGCTGACCAGCTCATTGGTCGTGCGACCGGGCGCGGCGAGGAAGTTCGCGCCGTTGATCGCGCTGCTGACATCCGAGGCGGTCAGGCCCTGTCCGGCCAGCCGGACCGGATCGACCCAGACGCGCATGGCATAGCTTTGCCCGCCCAGCACCTGCGATTCCGCCACGCCGTCGATGGTGGACATGCGCGGCACGATCACCCGTTCGATATATTCGGTGATCTGTTCGGGCGTCATCGCGGGGTTCTGCACGCCCAGATACATGGTGGCGAAGGTCTGGCCCGTGCCCTTGACGATGCTGGGATCTTCGGCGTCCTGCGGCAGTTGCGAGCGGACCTGCTGCACCTTGGACATGACTTCGGTGAGCGCGGTATCGGGGTTCTGGCCCAGCCGCATCTGCACGGTCACGACCGAGGCCGAGGGGCGCGATTGCGTGGTGACGTAATCCACGCCTTCGGCTGTGGCCACCGCCGCCGCGATGGGGGAGGTCACGAAGCCCTGGATCAGTTCGGCCGAGGCGCCGGGATAGACCGTGGTGACGGTGACGACGGTTTCATCCACTTCGGGATATTGCCGGGTTTGCAGGTTGAACATCCCCTGCAGGCCCAGAAGGACGATCAGCAGGCCCAGCACCGTCGAGGCGACGGGGCGTTTGATGAAAAGTTCGGACAGGCTCATTCGGTCACCTCATCCGCCGTACCAGCGTCTTCGGTGGGGCTGTCTTCTGTGGCGGTGTTTTCTGTGGCGGTGTTTTCTGTGGCGGTGTCTTTGGTGGGGCTGTCTTCGGCCAGCGTGACCGGTGCGCCGTTGGACAGGCGGTTCTGGCCCGATGTCACGATCAGATCGCCCGCCGCGATGCCGTCGCGGATTTCGATCATCCCGTCCGAGCGGCGGCCGGGTGTGACGAAGACCTGTCTGGCCTCGAGCGTGTCGGCGTCATCCTCCTGCGGGCGGATGACATAGACGAAATCACCGTAGAGGCTGCTGATCAGGGCGGTTTGCGGCAGGGCGATGACATCGGATTCGGTGGGCAGGTCGATTTGCAGGCGCACGAATTGCCCCGGTGTCAGGGTGCCGCCTGCGCCATCAACGGTGGCGCGCACGGCGGCGAGGCGGCTGGAGGGGTCGACGCGCGGGTCGATCCCGGTGATCCGGCCCTGAAAGGCTTGCGCGGTCTCGTCGCTGCGCAACGCGAGGGTCTGGCCGATGAAGAGATCGGGCAGATTCTGTTCCGGCAGGCTGAAATCGACGCGCATCGTATCAAGGTCCTGCAGGGTCGCGATGATGGTGCCGGGCTGCACATATTGGCCCAGATCGACGCGCAACAGGCCGATGGTGCCGGCAAAGGGCGCGGTTACGCTGCGCTGTTCCAGAACGGCCTCGGCGCGGGCGACCTGGGCTTCGGCGGCGCGGAAGGCGGCTTGCGTCGCCTCGAGCGTGGCATTGGTGGCCACGCCGCGGCTTTGCAGTTCCTGCTGGCGGGCAAGGTTGGCCTGTTCCAGTTCAAGCTGGGTGCGCGCGGCTTGCAGATCGGCGCGCTGGACCACGTCATCAAGGCGGATCAGAAGCTGGCCTTGTTCGACCTGTGTATTGGGCGCGAACGCCACGTCGCGCAGGATGCCCGGCGCTTCGACCGTCAGTTCGACCCCCTGGTTGGCGTTGACCGTGCCGATGCCGTTGAGGGCGGGTTGCCATGTCACCGGCTTTGCCTTGACCGTTTCGACGGCCAGTGGCTGCACGGGCATATTGGCGAAGATCTGGGTGATCATGCGGTCACGGAACAGGTTGAACCCGATCAGCCCGCCCCCCACCAGTGCCAGAAGAACGATGGCGATGATGATACGTTTGTGCAAGAAAACGCAACGAAAACCGCGTAACACATCGTGATGCGACGATCTGTGCCGGGGAAGGGCGAAGAGGTCGCTTGATTTTATGATGCTGGAACTATACCGTCTGGTCGGTAAAGTCAACGAAGTGCGGACCCTTTCCGCAAGGAGGCCAGCCATCGATCCGTCCGCCGAAAAGCCCCCATCCGCAGCATCGCCGCGCAGCGATACCCGCCGGCGTATTCTGGATGCGGCGCAGGATCTGGCGCATTGCGCGGGACCGGGGAATTTGTCGCTGGATGCGGTGGCGGCAAGGGCGGGCGTGTCGAAAGGCGGGCTTTTGTATCATTTTCCATCGAAGACCCGTCTGATGGAGGCCTTGGTCGAGGATTTCCTGAGCCGGTTCGATGCGGCCATGTCCGCCGAGGAAAGCACAGGCCGCCCCGATGCCGCGATCCGGGCCTATATTGCGCAGTTTCTGACCGAGCGGACGCGGGAGGCCAAGCCCGCCTCGGGTCTGTTGGCGGCGCTGGCCGAGGACCCGGACATGCTGGCCCCGGTGCGGCGGCATGAGCGCGATTTTCTGCGCCGTATCCGCGCCAATGCCAGTGATCCGCAGATCGCGACGCTGGCGTTTCTGGCGATACAGGGCATCCGGGCGATGGAGTTGCTGAACACGCGGGTGTTGGACCGGGCCGAGGAGGATGCGCTGATGGTCTGGCTGAAGGCGCGGCTTGAGACGTGAACGTGAGGTGGCGGTACTTTTGCGGGTGCGGCTTTGGATTGGCCGTGGCATGAGGGCGCCATGACGCTTGCCTTTTCTTCTGTGGATCGTAGTGCTGCGGCGGGCGCGGTGCCCCGGTTGCTGATCGCGGTGCTGTCGGTGTCGAATTTCGTGATCGGCATGGGCGCGTTCATGATCATCGGGTTGCTGGAGCCGCTATCCGCCGATCTGGGGGTGACGGCCGCGCGTGCGGGGGCGGTGCTGACGACCTATGCCGTGGCCTATGCGGTGCTGTCGCCGATGCTGGTGTCGCTGACAGGCGGGATCGGGCGACGGCGGGTGCTGGCGGCGGGGCTGGCGCTGTTCGGGCTGGGCTGCGCCGTGCCGGTGATCTGGCCGACGGAAGCGGCGCTGCATCTGAGCCGGATTTTCGCGGCGGCGGGGGCGGGGCTGTTCACGCCGGTTGCGGCGGCGGTGGCGGCGGGGCTGAGCGCGCCGGAGCGACGGGCCAAGGCGCTGGCGGCGGTATTCTTCGGCATGACCATGAGTCAGGTTCTGGGTCTGCCGCTGGGCAGTTTCATCGCCTATACCTATGGCTGGCGCATGGCCTTTGCGGTGGTGCTGCTGGTGCTGCTGCCCTGTCTGTGGCTGATCTGGACCATCGTGCCGCGCGGATTGTCGTTCCAGCCGGTGACGCTGCGCGATCTGGGGCGGGTGATGCGGAACGGGCGGCTGATGCTGGCGGTCACGTTCACGGCGAGTTTCCTGACGGCGGGGTATGTGGTGCAGACCTTTCTGGCGCCGCTTTTGTCGCAGAACCTGGGCTGGGGGCGCGACGGGATCACGCTGGCGCTGCTGGTCTGCGGGGTGGGGGCGGTGATCGGCAATGTGATGGGCGGCGCGCTGAGCGACCGGGTCGGAGCGGCGCGGACGCTGACCCTGCTGTGTCTGGCGCAGATTGTGGTGCTGCCGGGGTTTTCGGCCCTGCCATGGGCGGGGGGCGAGAGCACGGCCCTGTCGGGCGCTTTGGCCATGGGATTGCTGGGGCTGTGGTCGATCTTCGGCTGGTCCTTCATGGCGGCGCAGCAGGCGCGGCTGATCGGGTTGGCCCCTGATGCGGCACCCGTGATGCTGGCGCTGAATGCTGCCGGCATCTATGTGGGCGCGGCGCTGGGATCGGCCTTTGGCGGGCTGGTGCTGGCAGGCAACGGGCTGGGGCCGCTGGGGGTGGTGGCGGCGGGGCTGATGGGGCTGGCGCTGCTGCATCTGCGGGTGTCGGTGCGGCTGGGCTGAGCGGCGGTTTTTGAGTATTTGGGGAACGTCACGTCGACCGAGACCTCGTCGACGTTCGGCGCGCTCGTGCGCACGGTCTTCGCGTCCTGCAGGGCGA
>NCJR01000273.1 GCA_002282555.1 Rhodobacterales bacterium 34-62-10 | reverse complement strand
ATTTGTTCAATGCGGCGCTGGAAGAGGCGCTTTTGCTGAGCGCCGAGGAAGACGCGCCTCAGATGATGGCACCGGAAGGCACGATGTCAAACATGATGGCACCGGCGATGGACGGGGCGCGGCAGACTGCATCGGGACATCTGCGTCTGGCCGAGTTCGCAGCACGGCAATTGCGCGGACAAAGCCGGATTGCCGCCTTTTCCTTGGGGGGATGGGACACGCATCAGGCACAGGCCGCTGGTTTGACCCGCGCCTTGGGCCGGTTGTCCGAAACGATTTTGGCCCTGCGCGACGGATTGGGGCCGGACTGGGGGCAGACTGCGGTTCTGGCGCTGACGGAATTCGGCCGCACAGCGCGCGAAAACGGGACCAAGGGCACCGATCATGGCACGGCTGGCGCCATGCTGATGGCTGGTGGTGCGGTGCGCGGCGGTCAGGTGCTGGGCGATTGGCCCGGACTGGCGTCGGACGCGCTGTATCAGGGGCGCGACCTGATGCCCACGCGGGATGTCCGGGCGCATGCTGCCTGGGCGATGCGCGGGCTGTTCGGGCTTGATGCCGCAGCGCTGGAACAGGCGGTTTTTCCCGGTCTGGACATGGGACCGGATCCGCGTCTGCTGCGCTGATCGCGGGCAGATCAGTTTCTGGCGTCGGTCATGTAATCGGCGGTGCCATCCGCCAGATCCATCGTGCCGGTGTCGACGGCAAAGAACACCGAAACTCCCAAGGTCAGGACGGCGGCCACCAGAACCACCCAGTCGGTGGTGACAGCGCCGCTTTCATCACGCGCAAAGGCTTTGGGCGTCGTCTTCATGATCTTCTCCCGGGCGCATGCCGCGCCTTTGATCCTTCTGATCCCACTTGATGCCTGCCAAATGTGGCGGGTTTAAGCGGGCAAGCGGTGCAAAATTCTGTCGGATCGCGATTTTTTTTTCAGGGGGCTTGCCGTCGTGTGCCGGGATCGGGCGCGGCTCAGATCGCCACCCGGTTTGTCAGACGTTCCTGCAACAGACCTGCAAGATGGGCCAAAGCGGATCGCAGGGGGTGCCCGCCCTGTCGCGCCTTGCGCAGTGCTGTGTTGGCATCCAGAAGCGCGTGGTCCCCCGCCAGTTCCGCAACCCCCTCCAGAAACTGGGTCACATAGTCGAGGACTCGTTGATCTTCGCCATTGCCAAGCAATTCGACCACATGGGCCATGTCGTCGCGATAGGCCACGGTATCGGGTTTGACGGTTTCGTCATGCAGCAGCAGCGGACCGGTTGGCTGCCGGTCAGGTGGCAGATGTCTGAGGAGTTCTGTCTGGAAATAAGCCAAGGATTGCAGCGGTTTGGCCAGAAAGCCGTCGGCCCCGGCCGCAATGCAGCGCCCGCGCGCCGCGTCATCGGCGCTGATGCCCATGATGACGGCGATCCGGGGTGCGGTCTCATGCGCTTCGGCAATCAACTCTGTTCCCAATCCGTCCGGCAGGCCCATGTCGACGATCAGTACCGACGGGCGGTAGACCTGCAGGTGTCGCCGGGCCGAGCGCAGGCAGTCCGCCCGTCTGATCCGCGCCCCCGACCGCATGCACAAAAGGCGCATCGCCTCAGACGCGAAGCGGCTGTCTTCGACCAGCAGCACCGTCAAACCAAGCAGGGGGCGCGCCGCCGAAGGGAAACGCAAGGTCGAGAAGGGATCGCGGTCATCCATTGTGTCATCCTGTCGCCAAGGGTGGCGCGACGCCGGACCTGTGGGCCGACTCGCCCACCCAGACTGCGGCGATCATCCCTAAGATGCGGTTAACGCCGCACCTGAATACCGACCCGCAACACCGACCCGCAACACCGGACGTCACGGCCAGCCCTGCGCGCCGATGCCGCCCCCGCCCCGTCTTGCGAAAACCGATCTGGCAGGCCATATGCCGCAAAGACCATTCGTCACAGAACAGGAGTTGCCCATGATCGGCCGCCTCAACCATGTCGCCATCGCCGTCCCGGATCTGGACGCAGCCTCGGCGCAATATCGCGACGCCTTGGGTGCAAAGGTCGGCGCGCCACAGCATGAGCCCGATCACGGGGTCACGGTCGTGTTCATCGAACTGCCCAATACCAAGATCGAACTGCTGTATCCGCTGGGCGAGAACAGCCCGATCAACGGGTTTCTGGAAAAGAACCCGGCAGGTGGCATCCATCACATCTGCTATGAGGTGGATGACATCATCGCGGCGCGGGATCATCTGACATCCACCGGCGCGCGGGTGCTGGGCTCGGGAGAGCCCAAGATCGGCGCGCATGGCAAGCCGGTGCTGTTCCTGCATCCCAAGGATTTCAACGGCTGTCTGGTCGAGTTGGAGCAGGTCTGATGGCGGTCACCTCTGCTCTGGTTCTCTATGCGGTCCTGTGGTTCCTGACCCTGCTGATCGTGATTCCGATCCGTCTCAAGACCCAAGGCGATGTGGGCGAGATCGTGCATGGCACCCATGCCGGCGCCCCGCATGAGCCGCAGATGAAAAAGCGCGTGCTGATCACCACGGTCGTGTCTTTCGTGCTGTGGGTGATCATCGCCTCGGTCATCATCTCGGGCACCTTGACGGTGCGCGATATCGACTGGTTCGAGCGGATGGGCCCGCGACCCTGAGAGGTGATACAGGCGGCGCACCATCCGCCGCCTGATCCCGCCGCCTGATCCGGCTTATGTCGTGGCGCGCAAGCGGTGGAACAGGTGGGTGAATGTCGCGGCCCCCAGAACGGGAATCGCAAGGTTCACCAGCGGGATCGACAGCGGCATCGCCATCAGCACCCCTGCCAGCCAGACCGTGCCACCGTGACGCTTGCGCATCTGCGCAGCCCCCGTGCGCCCCAGATGCCGGATCGCGACCAGCGTGAAATATTCACGCCCCAGAAGATAGCCGTTCAGCCCCCAGAAGATGAACAACGCCACGGGTGAAAAGATCAGGTAAAGCACCAGTGCCAGAATGTTGGCACCGATCATGACCCCCAGAAACCCGACTGTGTCGCGCAGCGCCTCGGTCATGGGCACATCCTGCCCGGGTCCAGCCTGCGGGTAATGCCGCGCCTCGACAGCATCGGCCACGCGGTCCAGAAACAGCCCCGACATGGCCGAGGCGACGGGCACCA
>NCJR01000029.1 GCA_002282555.1 Rhodobacterales bacterium 34-62-10 | reverse complement strand
GCCTTCCCCCACAAACATCCTCGACCCTCATCCTATGAAAACTGTGCCACCTTCCTCCTCATCACGGCCCGGTACCAGCGCTTCTCTGGATCCTACCGCCATGGCTCCGGCTCATAGGCGGCCTTGGCCACGACCTTGCTGGCATCCCCACGCGATCGGTATCGCCCGATCATCTCACCGACGGCAGCATCATCGACCGCCTGCACGCGGTAGAGGGTCAGGCTCTTGTCGCTATTGGGTTTGAGCTGGAAGACCCGACCGTTCTTGCGGCAATAGACGAATTTCGAGCCCTTGATCTGGGTCCAGGGGCAATCGGCATAGGAGAGGAGCCGCCGCTCCCGCTCCAGCCGCGCCTCTTCCGAACGGCGCTCGTCCTCCGCCCGCTTCTCATCACGCAACCGCTGGAACTGCGCGCTGGTGTAATCCGACAGCCGCCCGATGATCGCAGGCATCTCCGTGCCCGCCTCCTTCTCGGCCTGATAGATCTCGAGGCATTCCGCCTCGAGCGTCGGTTCGGGATCCCCGAGATACTCCTCCTCGATCATCGATTTCATGCGCTGCTCGAGATCCGTCATCGTCAGGGCCGGTCCGGGCAGGCTGTTGAGGAAGTCGAGCATGTCCGCCTTAGGGATCCAGCACTCGATGGCAGCGCCGAGGATCTTGTCGCGCGGCCCTTCCCATTTCTTCCAGATGGAACTTTCCCGATCGAGCTTCGTGACGATCTCGAGCGCCTGCTTGGCGAGGGACCGCTCCTCCCGCATGTGACGCAAGGAGGGGCTGCGCACATACTCGGCCAGAAGGCTGTAAACGACTTGGGTTCGCTGGTTCATGAACATGTCTTCCTCCTTGAATGCGCCATAGGCTCAACCACGGGTTCCCCCCGTTCAACGCCTTGATTCAGGAGTTTTCCGCGATGACAAAGCAAGACCGCCCAGAAGAAGGCCCGACCAAGGCAAGCGAATTCGAGGCGCTTCGCGAAAGCATGGTCTTCGAAGGGCCTGAATTGACCTTCACCCCCCGTGGGTCGCCCGACCCCAGATTGATGCGCCTTGTCCGTCTTCTCGCACAGCAGGCGGCGCGCGAGTGCTATGAAGAGGAGCTGCGACTGGCGCGGGAAAAGAGGCGCGATGCGCCGCCCGGCTGAACGCAGGGCAAAGGCAATCGACCGTCCCGCTCTCTGCGCGGGGTGCAAAGGCGCGCTGCCGGTCCTTCCCACCGGACACGGGGCTTACCAAGCGCCTGGCGTCATGGCATTTTCGACAGTCCCCACCCACATGACGCATTTTCGACATCCGTGATTGATTTTCGGCGCGATGGGCGTATAAGGATTTTCGACACTGGCCCATGATTTGCGGCCATAATCCGCGAGTATGAGGCCTTTTCGACGCATGAGACCCGACAGCCTGACGCCCCCCTTCTTTCAGGATGAGCCCCTTCCCGAGGGCGCCCACCTCGCGGGGTGGGCCGCGCTGGTGTCCGCGTTCGGCATCCCTGCGCCGGTGCGCAACCCCACCTGCATTTCGGAGCGCCATGTGCGCGGCAATGTCCGCGCGGATGGGATCTGGCAGGTCTATGACAAGCGATACCTGCCCGAGGCGACGCTGGAGGGCCATCTCGGCTTTGCCCTGCGGCACGAGAGCATCGACCTCCTGATCCTCAAGCGTGTTTTTGACGCCGTTCCGCAACAGGACATCGAAGCGATCGTCCGCGCCACACCGACCGGCGCCTTCTCCCGGCGGCTGTGGTTCTTCTTCGAGACCCTGACAGGACGCAGGCTCGATCTCGAGGATGCGCCAACCGTCACGGCGGTCCCGGCTCTGGACCCCACCCAATACTTCACCGGCAAGGAGCGCTTCTCGCAGCGCCACCGTGTCCGGGACAACCTGCTCGGCACCGGCGCCCTCTGCCCGGTGATCCGGCGCACCGAGAAGCTCGAGGCGTTGATCGCGCTCGATCTGGCCGCTCGGGCCAAGGAGACCATCGGCAAGACGGGCGGCCATGTCGTGGCGCGCGCGGCGAGCTTCATGCTGCTGGCCGACAGCCGCGCAAGCTTCGAGATCGAAGGCGAGCGCCCGCCCGTCAACCGCCTGGAGCGCTGGGGACGCGCCGTGCTCGAGGCCGGCAAGCGCCCCCTCAATCAGACCGAGATCTACCGCCTGCACCGGATCCTGATCGGCGACGATCGCCTGACCCCGATCGGCTATCGCGACGACGGGGTCTTTCTGGGCGAACGGGACCACAGCAACGACCCCTTGCCGGAGTTCATCGGCGCGCGGCCCGAGGATGTTCCCCAGCTCATGACGGCGCTGAACGCCTGCAACAACCGGCTGCGGCTGACAGATGCCGAAGAGGTCGATCCCGTCCTGCAGGCGGCCATCATCGCCTTCGGCTTCGTCTACATCCATCCGCTGGCAGACGGGAATGGCCGCCTGCACCGCTGCCTGATCCATCACGTTCTCGCCGAGCGGAAGTTCACCCCACCCGGGATGGTCTTCCCGGTCTCGTCCGTGATGCTCGACCGCATCGACGATTACCGGGCGGTTCTGCAAGGCCACTCCGGCCCGCTGATGGAGCACATCACGTGGCGTGCAACGCCCACCGGCAATGTCGAGGTGCTGAACGACACGGCCGATCTCTACCGCTTCTACGACTGCACGGCGGAGGCCGAATTCCTCTATGACTGCGTGCGCAAGACCATCGAGGAGGATCTCCCGCGCGAGATCACCTATCTCAAGCGTCACGATGCAGCGATGCGCGGCATCATGAACCGCATCGAGATGCCGGACGCTCTGGCACGACAGGTGATCCTGTTCGTCACCCAGAATGACGGGCGGTTCCCGAAGCGCAGGCGAGACCGCGACCCCTTCGTCAAACTCACCGACGCCGAGATCGCCGATCTGGAGGAGATCGTGACGACGGCGTTCTCGAATTGAATTCAACCCGCACCCCGCACGGCACCCTACCCAAAGACGCGCAAACATCCAATTTGACGGCCCTCGAAAGCACAGGACAGCAGTAATGGCGAGATTCAACCCGCACGAAAAAAGCGCCGCATTGTATCCTGTGGTCTCGGACTTCGCCGACCGCTGCTTGCTGCAGGATGGCTCTATCCTTCAGCCCGACCTTCGTCTTTGGACGGCCGAAAACCTCTCGGAGCTGGACCGCACCTTTGTCCAGAATCCCGATGAAGGCACGGACAGCTATTACTTGAAGCTCGAACAGCAGATGTCCTCAGGCACACCGGAAAGCCGCCAGCTGATGGCTGAGCTGCACTGGATCCTGTTCAACTTTCCGAGCGACATGGGCGCGGCGACCAAAGCGCAGAGAGTCAGAGAGATCTGGTCCTGGTCGGGCACCCCGCTTCCCGAGGACGTTGCGGCCTTGAGCCCGGAGGTTCTGGAAGGCATCGGCCACGCGGGCACGGCCTATAACACGCACAGATGGCGGGAGCTGAGCTTCCTGATTGCCCTGGTTCGTGACTGGAAGGAGTTGCCGCCTGAGCTGCAGGCCCAACAGCGCAAGGACCATGAAGCGTTCTGCGCGTTCCTGGACAAGGTGCCCAGTGTCGATGGCCGCCAACTGCGTCAGATCCTTCCGCATCTCCTGTTTCCCGAACACTATGAGCGGATTTCGAGCCCGCGGCACAAGCGCGAGATCCTCGAAGGCTTTGAGGTGGCAACGCGGAAGGACATCCGGAAGATGCGGATTTCCGAGCTGGATTCACATCTTCTTGCCCTGCGCGGCAGGCTCGAGACCGAGCTCGGCCGGGAGATCGATTTCTATGAGCCGGACATTGAACAGCGCTGGCGCGACAGCGACGCGACCTATCTGATCAGCTGGAATCCGTCACGCTGGGACTGGGAGACTTTCGCGCAGGACCGCCAGCAGACCGCGTCCGGAGGCACTGTAGTCCATCGTTGGCGCACGAGTTCGAAGAAGCCAAAGCCTGACGACAAGGTCTTCCTGATCCGAACCGGCGACGATTTCCGTGGCATCATCGCAAGGGGACGGGTTGCGAAGGCCGCCTACTCCGACCTCCACTGGGACAAAGAGCAGGCCGCCGCGGGTGAGACCACGGATTTCATCGATGTGGAATTCGAGGACATACGGGACCCAGGGAAGGATGCCTACATCCCGCATGCGGTCTTGACGAGCAAGATCAGCGGGCAGGACTGGAGCCCTCAGTCTTCCGGAATTCTGATCAAGCCCGCAGCAGCGCGGGCGCTGGAAAAGCTTTGGGAAAACGCGGAACCCGCGAAAACAGACGTCGAAAAGGCCGTGCCGATCATGGGATCAACCTCTCACAACATCATCCTTTACGGCCCTCCCGGTACCGGAAAGACCTACCGCACCGCTGAGGAGGCCGTTCGGTTGTGCGGCGAATCTGTCCCGGATGACCGCACCGCTTTGATGGCCTCCTACCAACGCCTCTTGGCCGCCGGTCGGATCGAATTCGTCACCTTCCATCAGTCGATGGCCTATGAAGAGTTCGTCGAGGGCCGACAGCCCATGACCGGTGCAGATGATGGCGAGGACACATCCTCGGCCGGCTTCCGGCTGGAGACGGTGCCCGGCATCTTCCGGCGCATCGCGAAACGCGCCGAGACCAGCCGTGGGCATTCCTCCGAGGAGGAGTCGACACGTGTTGAAGGCCGCCAGGTCTTCAAGATGTCGATTGGCGAAGCGAACAACCCCGAGGACGCGCATCTCTTCGAAGAAGCGATCAAGGGCAACTATGCCCTCCTCGGCTTCGAGGACATTGACTGGTCGGACGACAAGTTCGAAAGCCGAGAGGCGATCATCGAAGCCTGCAAAGCCCAGGGCAGCCAGAACGGCACTGTGGATGCCAGATCCGGCATGGTGCAAATGCCCTTCATCTTCCGGAACTGGGTCCGAAAGGGCGACATCGTCATCGTGTCCAAAGGCAATGGACTGTTTCGAGCCATCGGGGAATTCACGGGCGGGTACGAGTTTGCCCCCCGCCCCGAAGGCGGGTATGCCCATCGCCGCGCCGTCCGCTGGCTCTGGATCGATCGGGACGGCGTGCCTGTCGGCGAGATCTATTCCCGGAAGTTCTCCCAGAAGTCGATCTACGCCCTCTATGACGCCGAGCTCAACGTCCCGGCCCTTGAGCGCTACATGAACAGCCAGCAAAACGAGGGGCCGTCCGAACCCGAACCCTTCGTCCTGATCATCGACGAGATCAACCGGGCCAATATCTCCAAGGTGTTCGGCGAGCTGATCACGCTCTTGGAACCGGACAAGCGGCTCGGCCAGCCCAACCAGCTCAAGGTGCGCCTGCCTTACTCGGGGGATGAGTTCGGTGTTCCGTCGAACCTGCATATCGTCGGCACGATGAACACGGCAGACCGCTCCATCGCTCTGCTCGATACGGCACTGCGGCGGCGGTTCACATTCCGGGAAATGATGCCCGATCCGGCCGTCCTCAAGAAGGCCGCGACCCGCACGGGCATCGATCTGCCGAACCTTCTGACGATCATCAATGAACGCATCGAGTATCTCTACGATCGCGATCACCAGATCGGTCATGCCTATTTCACCGGCTGCAACACCCGCGCGGATGTCGACGCGGTGATGCGGCACAAGGTGATCCCGCTGCTGGCCGAGTACTTCTTCGAGGACTGGGGCAAGATCGCCGCGGTACTCGGCGATCTGGAAACGCATGACAGGCCGATCAAGGGGGGCTTTCTGAACAGGTCGGTCCTGAAGGCGCCACCGGGGCTCGACAATGGTGAGGCGATGCCGCGCTTCCGGTGGGACGTGCGCGACGACGGCTTCGATTACGCGCGGCTTCTCGGCTCATGATCCGCCGCACGCTCCGCGAATGGCAGCGCATCGGTTACGGGGATGACGACACGACCATCCCGACCGCCGAGGCTGATCGGATTGCCGCCGTCGCGGCGCGTTCCAGTTTCGCGGGCCGAGGCGGCGAAGGCGTGCTCGAACACGGCCGCAAAGGCCTGCGGGCCCGCGGCGTGGTCGGCGTGATCGCCGCGCCGGGATGTCAGCTGGAGATCCTCCCCAAGATCGAAGGTCTTGGAGAGCACGACGCTTCTGACGAAACCCTTCGTCGCCGTCTCATCCACATGCTGGCGGTGGTTCACGATCTGCGGATCGATGCAGGATCGATGGCGCAGCTCGGATGGCAGAAGGACACTATTCTGGAACTGTTGATCCGCCTGTTTTGCGCCCGCCTGATGGAAGCGGTGCGGATGGGTCTGCCGCGCCGCTATGTGGACCATGCAGACGACCTCCCCGCCCTGCGCGGCAGGCTCGACGTCACCCGACAGTTTTCCCGCCATGCGGTTGCGCCGCAGCGGCTTGCCTGTCGGTACGACGAGCTGTCCTCCGACATCGCGCTCAACCAGGTGATGCGCGCCGCCGTCAGCCGTTTGCAGCGCGTGGCCCAGGCCCCCGACAATCAGCGTATCCTACGCGAGCTGGGCTTCGCCTATGCGGATGTGACCGAGGTTCCCGTCCCAGCGCTGCGATGGGACCAGATCACTCTGGATAGGACCAATCAGCGGTGGCGCGAGCTCCTTTCCTTCGCGCGTCTTCTTCTCGGCGATCGGCACCAGCAGACCAGCGCGGGGGCTATGGATGGTCATGCGCTTTTGTTCGAGATGAATGCCCTGTTCGAGCAATACGTCGCCAGACTGGTCACCCGCGCTCTGGCCGGAAGCGGATACCGGGTTTCAGCACAGGGCGGCCATCGGGACTGCCTGTTCGAAGCCGATACGGGGCGGTTTCGGACCAAGCCGGACCTCATCATCCGACACGCGGATCAAGCCGTCCTCGTCGTCGACACCAAGTGGAAGCGGATGGCCCCTCGCATCGACGACCCCAAACAGGGGATCAGCCAAGCTGACGTGTATCAGTTGATGGCCTTAGCCAACTGTATGGCTGCCGGGACGTCATGTTGCTCTACCCCCATCACGGCGATCTCTCGCCCGAACCGATTTGCACCCGCTACGCCATTGCACGTGAAGGCGCCGACGAGACCCTGCAAGTCGCGACGCTCGTCATGACCGGTCCCTCGGGATCGCATGTCGATGCGCTGAAGAAGCTGTTTGCCGGGATGTTGCCGGCTGCAGAGCCGGCCTAGGCAAAGCAACGGGCGCGACCAACGAAGTGGCTACCTTCGGGGCGGTCATCATCCCGCCGTCACGATGGGCATGCGTCGCAGGTGTGCATCGATCGCCGTGACGACTTCTTGGTGCATGGGCAGATGATGCTTTTCGGACGCCCATTTCTCGAGAAAGAGAGCGACGGTTTCGCGCGCCGTGGCAAGAACAAGGGCTGTCGGCAGCGCTGCTTTTGCCGAGAGGTGCTCCAGCTCGTCCAGCGTAAAGCCTTCGAAATCCTTCGTGCGGCTGAAGTTCAGCGCCGCCCGGTCTCCCGGGATGTAGGGAATCGTCGACACGAAGTCATAGGCCGGCGCCAAGCGGGCATGGTGGCCATTCGGGTAGATCAACGACCAGTTCTTGAGATGCATGTCACCATTACCGATCAGCGCCGTGAAGGTCAGCCGCCGGATGAACTCGGCGGTGTCGGTGACCTCCGACTCCGTCGCAATGACGCGGGCGATGTTCGCTGCGCTTGCGCGTTTGTACTTGTCCTCGGCGAAGACCCCAAAGACCTGCGCGAAATCCTCGATATGGACCGCAGCCTTCTCTTGTGTGCGATCGAACCGTTCGATGATGAAGGCCTTGTCGCCGAGCCTGTCGACCCCTGCTGGAAGATTGCCGATCCGCGTCACGTCAATCAGGTCGACAGCCGGGACGGCGATGCCGATCATGCGGGCAAGGGTCATCATCGAGAATTCGTTCTCGGGGACGCCGCGATACTCCTGGGACGGCAGCTTGACGATCCAGTCGCCGCCGACCCCGCTGGCGGGGATGGTCAGGCCGCCAGCCTTGTCGCTGACAGCTGAGAACTTGAGCTGCACACCGGCCAGCGAGAACCGTAAGACGTCGTCATGCGCGCCGACCGGCTCCGCCGCGTCAAGGTCCTCGTCCGTCACCGGTGGCCATGCGTCTCCATCCGCCGGCTCGACGACAAGCGCGCCGGGCAGATCACGCCCCAGCACCCACATTAGGAAGAACTCACGGTCGGGGTGGATATCGGCCCTCTCGGCCAGATATCTGCGCAGATGACCTTCAGGAAGAAGATTAGAAAAGAACGGTAACAGTTTGATTTTATATGGCCGATGGTCAGTGATCAGATCGCCGCTCTGGTCCTTGAAACTCAGGCTCAGGGTCTGCCGCTGCGGGTTGGCGATGTAGTCGTCAGTAAAGGCAAAGACGGTCCTCTCCCCGCCCAGATAGGTCAGGGTCCCAATCTTATGGCCATGAAGCAGGACGTTGAGGACCGAGACATCAGGCATCGTCTTCGTCCAGCGAATAGGCTGGCCTTGGGCTCGCGTCCTGCGACGGAACAAACGGTTGGTGCGCCAACTGGTTGCGCAGCTTCTGCATCGCATCCTGGCTCCGCGTAAGAGCCTCTATCTGGAAGCTCGGCACCTCGATGCGCTCCAGCGACTTGCGCAGGGCTCTGAGGGTTTCAGGTTCAATCGTGGGGAGCTGAAAGCGCTGAAGGTCAGCAAAGGTCTTCTGCAGACGCATGACCCCATCAAGGTTCGGCATCGCCACCTGCAGCCTGCTCAGAGTTTCCGCGATGCGGGTGATCTCCTTCTGCGACGGGCCGCGCGTTGGGTCCGCCTGCCCGCCGGACTGGCGCACGATGGACTTCACGGCCGGGACGGCCTTCCGTGGAACGAGGGTCAGTTCCAGATCGAGTGCATTCGCTATAGCAATGAGGCTCGTGACGCGCGGATCGACGGTCCCCGCCTCGATGCGCGAAATCTGAGCCTGCGGGACACCTACAAGGGCACTCAGATCGCGCTGGCTCATCCCCTTCGCGGTTCGGGCCTCCCGGAGGCTAGCGGCGATAGCTTGCGTAGCGTAGTTCATTATAGATGTTCTTTTCTGCATCAAACACGATTCTTGATGTGCTTTTCTACATCACGCGGCATGGGAGCTCAAGCGCGATGCAGATTAGAACATCAAAGAAACCAAATGATGCATTTTTCTGCATCAAGCGCCGCACCTACCTACGCAACGGAGACGACTACCCAAGACCGGGCCTGCGTCGTCGCTGTCAGGAGCAACTCCGTCGCGGCTAGCAACATAACTGAAGGCCCCGAATGCCGGTCGGTCCAGTCATCCAAAGGACCTACTCTGGCCTACGCCAGGGCGCGAAATTCTGCGATCAAAACGGGAACATCCAGTGCACACGCCACCCGCCAATGCATTGTTTTTTATATGAAATCCGTCCAGTCCATCATGGGCGCCACGGAAAGCCGGGCCGCCATGCTGGGCTTTGGTGTTTCGGGGTGGATCATTCAAATCTCGCAAGCATGGGACATTCGCAAACATGGGTCGTTTGCAGACAGGGGGTTCCGGCGGGTGATACCGCGTTTTGCCGGAGTCTGCGACAGCAATTGCCACCGCGCAGGACCTGTTATGACGGGTGACCTGCGCAATCAAGAGGTCTGCGCGCCTGACAAGACCCCTTTGATGTCCGCTATGTTTGATCCAAATTGCGTCATGAGTGTCGTCATTGATACAAACGGAACTGCGATAGTCCGCGGCATCTGGGGTTGCTGCCCTTTCTCATCCTCCGCGCGGCAAGATGCCTGAGCTTTTTTTTGCTGTCTTTCGGATCGGTTCGGGCATTGCGACGTATTCAAGCGATCATACTGGCGATAGAAATCATTCCATGGAAACCGACACATGACGGACCCCGAAGACACCAGACCCGTTGACGCGATCCGGGACGATTCTGGTCAGGCAGGACTTGACCGGAGCGCGGAGCCGATTGGCGGTTCAGACAGGCGTGTTCGCAGGAAAACGCTGTCCGAGATCCTTACCGAGATCAGCGAGGACAGCGCGCGTGATGTCGTGGCTGTCAGCGATCTGATTGCGACACTGGGCGGTCGCGGGCGCGCGGCACTGATCCTGATCTTCGCCTTTCCGAACATCCTGCCCTCCCCACCCGGTCTTGCGGGCGTTCTGGGCGTGCCGCTGATCTATCTGTCATTGCAGATGATTGCAGGGCGTATCCCGTGGCTGCCACGCATGATCGCCGACAGATCCGTACCGCGTGACAGGTTCGCGCAGTTCATCACGCGTCTTGCCCCCATTCTGGCACGCGCTGAGAGGCTGCTGAGGCCGCGATGGGCGTTTTTTGTCAACCACCGGGCGGAACAGGTTCTGGGTATCCTGTTTCTGGTGCTGGCGGTTGTTCTGTCCTTGCCGATCCCCTTTGGCAACATGCTTCCCTCGTTTGCCATGTGTGTCATCGCGCTTGGTATTCTTGAGCGTGACGGGGTCTGGGTCATTGTGGGGGTCTTGATCGGTTTTGGTGCAATTCTCATGGCGGGCGGGGTGATCTATGCGGTCGTCAAATCAAGCCTGTTCCTGCTGATGAACGCGTTTTCATAGGGAGGCCGGGCGCGTCCTTTGCGACCTTGCCGTGATTGCAGCCATGCCAGTTGATCTGTGCAAAAGGGGGCGCAACCGGATTGCGCCCCCTTGGGTTTTGTTCGGTTGGTGCCGGTCAGATGCGCGGCGGGCTGTCGGTCACGGTGACCGCCACCGGATCACCCTTGGGTGTGACCGTCTTCCAGAGCGAGAACCCGACACCGGCCCCCAGAATGGCGAAGGTGATGCCCAGCGACCATGCGGGCGGGAACTTCTCCCATCCCATCAGATCGGCGATGAAGATCTTGGAACCGATGAACACCAGCAGGATCGACAGCGCGTATTTCAGATAGGCAAAGCGGTGCAGGATCGCGGCCAGCGCGAAATAGAGCGCGCGCAGACCAAGGATGGCAAAGATGTTCGAGGTGTAGACGATATAGGGATCGGTCGTGATGGTGAACACGGCCGGCACGGAATCGACGGCAAAGACCAGATCCGCGATTTCGATCATGATCAGCGCCAGAAACAGCGGCGTCGCGTAACGCACCATGCGCCCCGTTTCGGGATGTGGCTTGCGCACGAAAAAGCTGTGGCCGTGCAGTTCCTCGGTCACATGCATGCGCCGCTTGAGGAAACGCAGCAGGCCGTTCTCCTCGATCTTGTGCTCCTTGTCGGCAACAAACAGCATCTTGATGCCGGTGAAGATCAGGAAAGCGGCGAAGATATACAGAACCCAGTGATACTGATCCACGATCGTGGCCCCAAGGCCGATCATGATGCCGCGCAGCACGATCACACCCAGAATACCCCAGAAGAGAACCCGGTGCTGATATTCGCGCGGGATCGCGAAAAAGCCGAAGATCAGCGCGATGACGAAGATATTGTCCATCGCCAGCGTCTTTTCCACGACAAAGGCGGTCAGGTATTGCGCTGTGGCGGTGGCATCCATCTGCCACCAGATGAAGCCCGAAAAGCAAAGACCCAGCGTGATATACATCGCCGACAGCTTGAGGCTTTCGGCAACGCCGATCTCGTGGTCGTCCTTGTGCAGAACGCCAAGGTCAAAGGCCAGAAGCGCCACGACGATCAAGAGGAAGACAAGCCACATCCAAAGCGGCTTGCCTAAAAAGAGCAGTAACAGGATTTCCAATGCAGGACCCTCATGTGTGTTGGTTGACGCCCTGAACGTGCCCGGTCGGAAAAGTATCCGAACCAAGCAAATCACAGGCGCATAGGTGGCAGTCCGACATCACAATGGTTGAGCATCGTCAGAGGGGCCCGGGCTGTGACTGTCCCGAGAGATATCGGACTGTGGTGGGAAAGGCACACCGGCGGGGTGGCCGGTGTGTCCAAGCTTCAGGCGTCGATATTGGCGAACTCGTGGTCGAGGGCGCGTTTGGGTTTGTCGCTGCGGTCCAGGCCCATGAACAGGACGATGTTCTTGGCGACATAGAGCGTGGACCATGTGCCGATGATCACGCCAAAGACCATGGCAAAGACAAAGCCGCGGATCACGTCGCCGCCGAACACCAGCAGCACCAGCAGGGCGATCAGCGTGGTCACCGCCGTCATCAGGGTCCGGCTCAGCGTTTCATTCGCCGACAGGTTCATCAGATCGCGCAGCGGCATGGTTTTATATTTCGCCAGATTCTCGCGCAGCCGGTCAAAGATCACCACCGTGTCATTGACCGAATAGCCCAGGATCGTCAGCAGGGCCGCCACGATGGTCAGATCGAAGCGCAGCTGGAACAGCGCAAAGACGCCCATGGTGACGATCACGTCATGCGCCAGCGCCGCCACGGTGCCCACCGCGAACTGCCATTCGAACCGCATCCAGACATAGGCGAGGATGCCGAAGGCCCCCGCGCCCACCGCCGCCAGCGCCAGCCAGATCAGCTCGGACGACACTTTGGGGCCGACCGAATCCACCGCGGTGAAGGCAATGGCCGGATCGACCGCCCGCAGCGCCGCCTGCACCTGCGCGATGGTCTCGGCCGAGATCGCCTCGACCCCGTCCTGCGCCTGAATACGGATCATCGCCACATGCTGATCGGCGCGGAAGGCGGGATCGAACACCTCGGAGATCGCCACATCGCCCAGTTGCAGGGCCGACAGCGCCGCGCGATACGCCCCCAGATCGACCTGCTGCACCGATTCCGTGCGGAAGGTGGTGCCGCCCTTGAAGTCGATCCCGAAGTTCAGCCCCATCGTCGCCACCAGCACCAGCGAGGCCACGACCGCAAGGACCGACACGCCGAAGGTCGCCCATTGCGCGCGGAAGAAGTCGATCGTGGTCTTGTCCGGCGTCAGCTTGATCCAGCCCTTGAGGGTGATCCGCGCCGGTTTGCGCCAGCGCATCCATGTCTCGATGATCAGCCGCGTCACATAGACGGCCGTGAACATCGAGGTCAGGATGCCCAGACCCAGCGTCACGGCAAAGCCGCGCACCGCGCCCGATCCGATGGCGAACATGATCAGCGCGGTCAGAAGCCCGGTCAGGTTGCTGTCCATGATCGCGGACAGCGCCTTCTCGAAGCCCAGCGTGATGGCGCGCCCGGCGGGGCGGTCCTGGCGCAACTCCTCGCGGATCCGCTCGAAGATCAGGACATTGGCATCCACCGCCATGCCCATGGTCAGCACGATCCCCGCAATCCCCGGCAGGGTCAGGGTCGCCCCCATCAGCGACAGCGCCGCCATCAGCAGGGTCATGTTGATCCCCAGCGCCACGACCGCCATCACGCCGAATGTGCCGTAACAGGCGACCATGAACACGATCACCGCCACCATGCCGATGGCGGCGGCCCGCTGGCCTGCGTCGATGCTGTCCTGCCCCAGTTCCGGCCCGATGGTACGTTCTTCCAGAAATGTCATCCCCGCAGGCAGGGCGCCCGCGCGCAGCAGCACGGCCAGATCGGTGCTTTGCTCGACCGTGAACTGCCCGGTGATGATGCCCGATCCGCCGGGAATATGGCTCTGGATCACCGGGGCGCTGATCACCTCATCATCCAGCACGATGGCAAAGGGGCTGCCGATATTGGCGGCGGTATAATCGCCGAAGGCCCGCGCGCCGGTGGGGTCAAAGCGGAAATTGACCGCCGGACGGTTGTTCTGGTCAAAGGCGGGCTGGGCATCGACAAGGTTGTCGCCGCTGACCACCGGGCTTTGATCGACGATGTAGAACACCCCCGCCTCGTCCAGCGAGGGCAGGATCAGCGTGCCGGGTTCGGCGACCGTCTCGGCACTGGCGGCGCGCCCGATGACCGGATGAAAGCCCAGCCGGGCGGTGGTGCCGATCAGCGCCTTCAACTCCGAGGCCGATCCGATCCCCGGCACCTGGATCAGGATCCGGTTCTCGCCCTGACGCTGGATGGTGGGTTCGCGCGTGCCCACCTCATCGACGCGGCGGCGGATGATCTCGAGGCTTTGTTGCAGCGTGCGCTGATCCGATGCGGCACGTTCCGCCTCGGACAGGGTCACGATCAGCACATCGCCAGCGATGCGCACCTCGATGTCGGTCTGTCCGGCACCGGTCAGCGACGACACGGGCGAGGCCAGCGCCTGCACCGCGGCGATTGCCGCCGCGTGCCCGGCGGGATCCGACAGGGCGATGCGCAATTCGCCGGGGGCCGCATCCTGCCGCTTTATGGTGCCGACCGCGTCACGTTGATCGCGCAGCGCATCGCGGATCTGCGGCCAGAACGCATCCATGCGCGCAGCATGGACATCCTCGACCTGCACCTCGGCCAGAAGATGCGCGCCGCCGCGCAGGTCAAGCCCAAGGTTGACCAGCCCGGAGGGTAACCATGCGGGCCAGAGCTCCAGATCGGGGGCCTGCGCGGGCGGCAGGCTGCCGGCTTCGGTCTGCACGGCAAGGGCATCGTTATACCGCTCGACCTGCGGGTAGAAGGCGTTGGGAAGGGCGAAGACAAGCCCGAAAAGGCAAACGCTCCAGATCAGGAGGCGTTTCCAGATGACAGTATGCGGCATGATCATGTCCTTGGACCGACGCTGGTGGCGGGGCGCGGGGCCCGGCCCGGCAGGGTCGGCTGCAACAGAGGGGGGATATGCGGCCCGGTGGCCTGGCCGATCCGCCGTGCCGGGCCGCGGAAGGGTCCGCGGCGGCAACGGTGTCGGATCGCAGCTGTGCCCGCGCCGCATCAGGGGGTCGGTCGTGCCTCAGGCGGCGGGGGGTGCCCTTGGGCTGTGCGGGCCATGCGCGCGCGTGATCCGCAAGCCCGCATCCGGCGCTGTCAGGCCCTGGGTCGGGGTGGCGGCAGAGGCCGGCGCGGTCCGGGTCTCGGGCACAAAGGGATCGGGGCCCGCGCTGTGGCGGTCATCCGTCGCGCGCAGCGCTGCGCCTGACGTGACCTGCACCGCCGCCAGTTCCGGCGAACCCGACAGGCTGATCGCTTCGCTGCGGACCGACGGCCCCGACCCTGTCTGCGGCGCGGTGGCGCCAACCGACCAGACCAGCAGCAGCGACAAGACCACGGTCCAGGCGGCCAGCACCTGTCGGGTCAATCCTGTGATAAGGCGGGCCGGGTTCATTGCCGCAGTATCCCACCCTTCGGGTGGAATGACAATTGGCTGTAACGGGCGGCGGCAACAGGCGGCCCGCCGCGTCATAGCAGGCTCAGCACCGTCATCATGAGCAACACCGAGACGCGCGCCAGATCCGCATGAAAGCCCGGCCCCGCATAGCGCGCCGCAGACCGCCAGACCCCGACCACCACCAGCAGATTGTAGGGCAGCGACACACCCTTGCCGATGATCAGCGCCAGCCACAGCTGATCCAGCGTGATCAGTA